>DASZCV010000093.1:0-6005 GCA_035942755.1 Thermoleophilaceae bacterium | reverse complement strand
GGGTACTCCCGGACGCCCGACTTGGCAAACCCGCGACCGATCGAGTAGGCACCCGTCAGGATCGCCACATACAGCCAGGCCTGCCTTGCGATGAACTCATCGCCACCGGAGTCCCCACCCTTGATCATGAAGGCGCTGATCAGGATGAGGAGTATGACCAGGACCGTGAGCCTGAACTCGGAGGTCTTTTTCCCATCCTTCGATTCGGCGGTCAGATGACGCTCGAATCCGGTTCCCTCAGCCATGCGGCACCCCTTGCGGTTGGATCCGGCAGGACTACCCCGCTGGGCCGAAGGGAAACTAATCGCCGGCGGGTCTTCGTGGATCCGGCTGGCGGTCTTCGCATCGGGAGCGTCAGAACTCGGCGCAGTCGCGCAAGCCGACAGCCTTCGCTCGCTCGGTCTCCACCCCGAACTCCTTGCGTCCCTCGTGCTCGACCTTCCGCAGCTCCTTCCGGTCCTTGTCCTCGGCGGCCTTCTTGGCCGCCAGGGCACGGTGGTGACGCGTCTCCAGGTCGTGAATGACCTCGTTGGCACCACCCGAGATGTCCTTGGGCGGGGCCAGCTCGCTGAGCTGGGTGATGGCCTCCTTGCGGATGGCGCTCTCCTTCTCGGCGGCGTCCGCCAGCCGCGCGAGCGAGTGCGGCCTCTTGGCCTCACCGAGGCGCTTGTCCGCGGCGGCGCAGATCTTGTTCGCCTCGCGCAGGTACTCCTTCTTGTCCGCGGAGGCGCATCCCATTAGGGCGAGAACGCCAACGAGAGCTGCCAGCCCAGCCGTGCTCCATCGCATCGCCGCCCGACTCTACACACCGATACCTCAGCGGCTCAGGTCGAGCGCACCGAGTAGGTTCGAGTAGTCGTCGGTCCATGGCGCACTGCCGGGGGAGCGCCGGCAGGCATGCCAGCGGCGGTCGGTGCCCACCGCCCGCAGGTCGCGCGTGTGCCTGGCCATCACCACCCAGTCCGAGGCGTCTGTCTCGGCCACCCCGTCCCTTCCGCTCCGGCGGTCCTCCTGGGCGACGCACGCCATCCTCGCGTCCTGGGCGAGGTTCCCGAGGACCGGCTCCAGGGCCACGTAGCTGTTCGACACGTTGAAGGCGAGGATTCCGTCCTCGCGCAGCTTCGAGCGGTAGAGCGCGAGCGCCTCCCGGGTGATGAGGTGGATGGGGACCGCGTCCGAGCTGAACGCATCGGCCATGATCAATCCGTAGCCCCTATTGGCGGCGCGGCGCAGCCTTAGCCGGGCGTCGCCGAGGATCACGTCGAACTCCCCCGGGCAGACGCGCAGGTAGGTGAAGAAGCGCGGGTCGCGGGCGATGCGCTCGACGGTTGGATCTATCTCGTAGAAGGTCCATCGCTCGCCCGGCTTGCTGTAGCACGCTACGGAACCGGTGCCGAGGCCGATGATCCCGGCGCGCGTGGTCACGCTAGGGGGCATGACGCTCAGCAGCTGGCCGATCGGACCGCGGCTGTGGTAGTAGCTGATCGGCGTGCGCTCGCGTCCGGGAGTGAAGTCCTGGGCCCCGTGTGTCGTGGTGCCGTGGACGAGCCGGTGCAGATCGCCGTCCTCGGCGGTCGTGACACGGTAGACGCCGAAGAAGCTCCGCTCGCGGTACAGCTCACGCTCGTCCGGGGCCGCGGCCAGCGTGACCGCCAGCACGATCGCTCCCACCGACAGTCCGAAGCGGAGCGGGCGGCGGATGAAGTTGACGGCCACCCCGGCCGCCATGCCGAAGGCGAACATCTTGCCGTACTGCTGGGCGTCTGCCTCGGCGAGCTCGGCGAGCGAGACCATCAGCGCGACCATCGTCCCGAGCGCGAGCGGTAGCGCGAAATCCAGCCAGCGCGCGTAGGGGCCCGGTGGGATCCGCGGCGGGCGCGCCGGCAGGCAGAGCGCGGCGAGCACCAGTGCGATCGGGTACTCGACCAGGGAGTCGAACACCGCGGGCGCCACGATCGCGTTGAACACGCCGCCGAGGGCTCCGCCGAGGGAGATCAGGAGGTAGAACTCGGTCAGCCACCGCGGCGGCGGACGGTCCTGCGCCAGGTTTCCGTGGCACACCACGGCCACGACGAAGAACCCCGCCAGGTGGATAGGCACCATGATCCAGAGTGGGCCACGAACCTCCAGCAGCAGCAGCACGGAGATCAGCAGCACGACCCCCGGCAAGGCGAGCACCATCGCCCGGTGCAGCCTGTCCGCCCGCGCACCCGGGGCGAAGACGAGGATGAACGAGAAGAGATAGAGCGAGAGAGGCAGCGACCACAGCAGCGGGATCGGCGCGATGTCGGTCGTGATCGCTGCGGTGACGCCGAGCATCAGGCTCGACGGGACGAAGGCGAGCCCGACCCAGCGAAGGCGCCGGGTGAGCGTTGGCGGGGCGACCGAGCCCGCGGGCTCCGCCGTCGCGCCCAGCGGGTCTGCGCGCACCCCGGCTACCTCCGCGCTGCGCGAGCGCCACATGACTACCGCGCACGCGAGCACCATCAGCACGAGCAGCCCGTATCCCGCCGACCACAGCCGTCCCTGCTCGGCCAGGCGCAGGGAGGGCTCCACGGCCAGCGGATAGCCGAGCAGGCCGAGCACGCTGCCGAGGTTGCTCGCTCGGTAGAGGAAGTAGGGGTCTGCGGCCGCGGGATGATCGGTGGCGGCGAGCCACCGCTGGAGCAGCGGAGCGGTGGTCGACACCACGAAGAAGGGAAGTCCGACCGCTACTGCCAGGAGGCCGAGCAGCCACGGCACCGGATCGCTGTCGCCGGCAGGGATCCAGCCGTCGGGAACGCCGATCGGCAGCACGAGCAGCGGAACGAGCAGGACCCCGAGGTGGAGCGCTGCCTGGCGGCGCACCCCGAGGCGGCGGGTGCTCTCGTGGGCGTAGAGGTAGCCGGCGAGGAGGGTCGTCTGGAAGAACAGCATCGAGGTGTTCCAGACGGCCGGCGTGCTGCCGAACAGGGGCAGCACGAACTTCGCGAACATGGGCTGGACGAGGAAGGTGAGACCCGCGCTCAGGAAGAGCGTGGCCGAGAAGAGCGCCACCACCCCGGTCCCACGACCTAGGAGGCCTGCGGAGGATTCGGGCGTCGCCTTGGGGCGTGAGGCCATGAGGGCGGGACTCTAGGAAAGCCTGGACTGATTGTGCGATGGATGGGTACAGGCCGGCATGGAGACAGCCGCAGGCGAGACGCCGCTGCGCCGGGCGATCAGCTCTCGGATGCTGCTGATCTTCGTGGTCGGCGACATCCTCGGCGCCGGGATCTACGCGCTCGTCGGAGAGGTCGGGGCGGAGGTCGGCGGGGCGATCTGGACCGCCTTCCTCGCGGCGTTCGTCCTCGCGGTGTTCACCGCCTTCGCCTACGCCGAGCTGGTGACGAAGTACCCGCGGGCGGCCGGCTCGGCCCTCTACGTGAATCAGGCCTACCGGCAACCGTTCCTGACGTTCATGGTGGCGTTTGCCGTGATGGCATCCGGAATCACCTCCGCCAGCACCCTGTCCCGCGCGTTCGCCGGCGACTACTTCAAGGAGTTCATCGACCTGCCACTCGTGCTGGTGGCGCTGGGCGCGATCCTCGTGGTCGCGGCCATCAACATGCGGGGCATCGCGGAGTCCGTGAAGGTAAACGTGCTCCTGACGTTGGTGGAGGTGGGCGGGTTGATCCTGATCGTGGTGATCGGCGCCGCGGCCCTCGGGCAGGGCGATGCGGACTTCGGGCGCAACTTCGAGTTCAAGGAGGGCGAGAGCGTCGTGCTCGCCATCATGGGCGGCGCCTCGCTGGCGTTCTACGCGCTGATCGGCTTCGAGGACTCGGTGAACGTGGCGGAGGAGGCACGCGATCCAACTCACGCGTTCCCCCGCGCGCTGTTCGGTGGCCTGCTGATCGCCGGGGCGATCTACATGCTCGTCACTCTGACCGCCTCGATGGTCGTCGAGACCGGCGAGCTGTCGGGCTCGAGCGGGCCGCTCCTCGAGGTGGTTCGCCAGGGCCCGCTCGGGATATCGACGAAGCTCTTCTCGTTCATCGCGCTGCTGGCCGTGATCAACGGCGCGCTGATCAACATGATCATGGCCTCACGGCTGGTCTACGGCATGTCCAGGCAGGGGATCGTCCCGGAGGTCTTCGGCCGCGTCCTGTCCCAGCGCCGCACCCCGCACGTGGCCATCGCGTTCACCACCCTGCTCGCGGTGATCCTGATCACGACCGGTGACCTGAGCGAGCTTGCCGACACCACAGTGCTGCTGCTCCTCTTCGTGTTCACGATCGTGAACGTGACCGTCCTGGTCCTGCGCCGTGACCCGGTTGACCACGAGCACTTCCGGGCCCCGTCGATCTTGCCCGTGTTGGGTGCGCTGGTATCCGCGGCGCTCATCATCGACACGGCCACCGACGACTCGCAGGTGTTCGTCAGGGCGGGCCTCCTACTGCTTCTCGGAGCCCTCCTGTGGGGGATCAACCGGCTGATCAGCGGACCGGTGGACCACGTGGATCCCGAGGTGCTCAGGTGATCGAGCGCATGCTCGTGGTCTCGGTGGCCGGCATCGACGAGCCCTGGCTGACGGGGTCGGCGGCACAGCTGGCGCGGGAGACGGGGGCGGCGGTCACGGTGCTCGGCGTCGATGACGTCGAGAGCCAGCGCTTCGAGGCGCTGCCACGGGCGGAGTTGGTGGAGCTCGCGCGGGCCGCGGCCGAACGGACCGCGAATCGGCTCGCCGAGGTCGGCGTGGCGGCTCAGGTTGCGGTGCGCTCGGGTCCGGCGGCGGACGCCGTCATCCACTTTGCCGAGGAGCTAGGGGCGGATCTCATCGTGGTAGGTGCAAGCCCGCGTGCACCGCTGCTCGAGCGCCTGCTCGGAAGCCTCGCACTGGACCTCGTGCAGCGCTCGGGGCGCCAGGTGCTGGTGGTCGCCGAGCCCGGGGCCTAGCGCCGCGCGCGACGCTGACGAGGCTGCGCAGCAAGACATGTGGAACCCGGTTGGACCGGCTTTCTGCCGCTCGACCGGGCGACCCCCCGATCGGGGGGTATGAGGCGCTCAGCCGTTACCGGGCCGGCCTGATGGGGATGACACTGATCAGATGCGCTCTGGCCAATCACCCAGTGCGGGCACGCTCCTGTCCGCCAACGGCTCACGATCACCTGTCCGCACGGCCGGCATCGCGGGCCTCGGCATGGCCGTGCCCGAGCAGGTCGTGACCAACGAGCCGATCTCCCGGCGGCTGGATGTCGCCGATGGATGGATCGAGACTCGCACCGGCATTCGCGAGCGTCGTCACGCGGCGCCCGAGGCCACGCTGTCCGCGCTTGCCACGGAGGCCGCCAGAGAGGCGCTCCAGAGCGCGGACACGGAGGCCACCGAGCTCGACCTCGTGCTCGTGGCCACCACGACTCAGGACGAGATGCTGCCCAACGCCGCTCCCCTCGTGGCCGCCGAGCTGGGAGCGGGCCAGATCGGCGCGATCGACATCGGTGCCGCCTGCACGGGCTTCGTCTCCGCGCTGGCGCTGGCGGCCGGGCAGGTCGAGTCGGGCCGCGCCGAGCGTGTGCTCGTCGTGGGGGCGGAGATCATGAGCCGCGTCGTCGACCCCGACGACCGGCCCACCGCCGGGCTGTTCGGCGACGGCGCCGGCGCAGCCATCGTGACGGCCGGCGGACCGGCGCGCCTCGGCCCCGCGGTGCAGAGCTCCGACGGCGTCGACGGCCCCGCGTTGATCTACGCAACCAACCACGAGCGCGTGATCCACATGGCGGGTCAGGACACCTTCAAGAACGCGGTGCGACGGCTCAGCGAGTCAACGCTGGAGGCCGTCGAGGCTGCCGAACTCACGCTCGACGAGATCGACGCCTTCGTCTATCACCAGGCAAACGGCCGCATCCTTCGCGCCGTGGGCGAGCGTCTGAACCTGCCCTCGGAGCGCGTGGTCGACTGCATCGGCAGCTACGCCAACACGTCCGCGGCCACGATCCCGATCGCCCTCGTCGAGGCGGATCGCGCCGGCATGCTCGTGCCGGGCG
>DASZCV010000092.1:0-8581 GCA_035942755.1 Thermoleophilaceae bacterium | reverse complement strand
GGCACGCCCATCCACTTCGACCTGACCGACGAGCCCGGGATCGAGACGCTGCGCTCCTACGACCTCGCCCGCCTGCTGGCCCCGGCCGCGCGCGAGGTGGAGTGATGGCCGCGGGAGCGGACGTCGTGGACCGCGTGGCAGAGCTGCGGCGCGCGCTCGAGCACCACAACCACCGCTACTACGTCCTCGACGACCCGGAGATCTCGGACGCCGAGTACGACGCGCTGCTGAACGAGCTGCGCGACCTGGAAAGGGAGCATCCGGAGCTCCAGAGCCCGGACTCGCCCACGCAGCGGGTCGGCGGCAGGCCGCTCGAGAAGTTCGAGCCTGCCCGCCACCTGCAGCCGATGCTTTCGCTGGCCAACGCTCGCAACGAGCAGGAGCTGCGGGCCTGGCTCGAGCGTTCGGAGCGACTGTTGAGCAAGGAGGGCGTGCCGGACGCCGAGATCCGGTTCGTGACCGAGCCCAAGGTGGACGGGCTGGCGATCTCGCTCCTCTACGAGGACGGCGTGCTCGTGCGGGGGGCCACACGCGGCGACGGAGAGGTCGGCGAGGACGTCACCCAGAACCTACGCACCGTGAAGGCGATACCACTTCGCGTAGAGGGCGCTCCGCGGCTACTCGAGGTGCGCGGGGAGGCCTATCTCCCCCGCAAGGCATTCGCCCGGCTCAACGAGGAGCGGGCCGCGGCGGGCGAGCCCACCTTCGCCAACCCACGCAACTCCGCTGCCGGCTCGATCCGCCAGCTCGATCCCCGGCTGGCCGCCGCGCGCCCGCTGTCGGTGTGGTGCTACTCGATCGGAGCGCTCGAGGGACTCGAGTTCGAGACCCACCTGGAATCGCTCGAGTGGCTGCGCAGCCACGGTTTCAAGGTGAGTCCCGACGTGGAGCGGTTCGAGAGCCTCGACGAGGTGGTCGAGGCCTGCCGGAACTGGGAGGCCCGCCGCGAGTCACTCGACTTCGAGATCGACGGCGTGGTGGTCAAGGTGGACGACCTCGACCTGCAGCGTCGCCTGGGCGTGGTCGGGCGCGAGCCGCGGGGAGCCATCGCGTGGAAGTTCGCGCCGATGACCGCCACAACCACGCTGAAGCGCGTGGCGTGGAACGTAGGACGCACGGGGCACATGGTGCCCTTCGCCCAGCTCGAGCCGGTGCAGGTGTCGGGGGTGACCGTGAAGCTCGCCACGCTTCACAACGAGGAGGACCTGAAGCGCAAGGACGTGCGCGAGGGCGACGAGGTGATCGTGATGCGAGCCGGGGACGTCATCCCCCAGGTGGTGTCGCCCACCTCGAAGGCCCAACGCGCCCAGAAGCGGGGTCCCGTACCTGACCCGCCCGCCGAGTGCCCGGCGTGCGGCACTCCAACCGTGAAGCCGGAAGGCGGGGTTTGGACGATATGCCCCAACCGCGCCTCGTGCCCCGGGCAGCTCTTCCAGGCGATCAAGCACTTCGTCAGCCGCGGGGCGATGGACATCGAGGGGCTGGGAGAGAAGCAGGCCGAGCGCTTTCTCTCCGAAGGCCTGATCTCGGGTATCGCCGACATCTACGAGCTCGACGCCGAGCGCCTGAGAGCGCTCGAGGGCTTCGGCGAGGTGTCGATCCGCAACCTGCTCGAGGCGATCGAGCGCTCCAAGCGCCAGCCCTTCAGCAGGGTGCTCTATGGCCTCGGGATCCCCGGCATCGGGTTCGTGAACGCCCGGGCACTGACGGGGCATTTCCGGACGATGGATGCGCTGGCGGCGGCCTCGCCCGAGCAGATCGAGCAAGCCCCGGGCATCGGGCCGATCCTGGCCCGGACGATCGCCGAGACCCTCGCCCAGGACGGAACGCGCGAGCTGATCGCCCGCCTGCGAGGGCACGGGCTCGCCATGGAGGAGGAAGGCCAGCCCGCCGACGCGACCGACGGCCCGCTGAAGGGCAAGACGTTCGTGCTGACCGGCACCCTGCCGAGCCTTTCGCGCGAGCAGGTCACGGAGCGAATCGAGGCGGCGGGGGGCAAGGTCACGGGCTCGGTGTCGAAGAAGACCGACTACCTCGTGGCAGGCGAGGACCCCGGTTCCAAGCTGGCGAAGGCGCAGGGGGTGGGCACGGACGTGCTCGACGAGCAGGGGCTGCTGGCATTGCTCGACGGCTGATGGCCGCGTCGTTCAGGAGGTGAAGCTCACGCCCGCGATCGCCTGGAGCATGCCGTCCTGGAGGTTCCGGGCTGCGAACGGACTGACGCCGTTCATGAGGATCGAGAAGACATAGGTCTCGCCCGACCGGGCCTCGCAGTAGCCGGACACGGCCGAGACCCCGGAGATCGTCCCCGTCTTGCCCCGGCAGCGGCTCCGCGCCGGGCCCCGGCGCATCCGTGGCCTGAGCGTGCCGTCCCGGCCTGCTATCGACAGCGATTCGAAGAATGCGGGGAAGTCCTCCTTCCGGTGGCGCATCGCCATCAGCAGCCTGGCCACCCCGAACGGGGAGGCGCGGTTGCCGCGCGCGAGCCCGGAGCCGTCGACCAGCCGCACGCGGCTGCCCACCCGGGCCGCGAAGCCCGCGGCGATCCTTGCCCCGCCGGCGGTGGTCCCCCTGCCGTTGGCCTGCATGGCGAGGTCCTTGAGGAGGGTCTCGGCGAAGAAGTTGTCCGAAGGCTTGTTGGTGAGGGCGGCGAGGCGGGCCATCTTGGGGGAGCTAACGGAGGCGATGATCTGGCTGCCGGCGGGCACGCGGCCGGAGCGCGGGACCCCCCTCACGCCGACCTTGCGCTGCGCGAGGGCCGAGTCGAGCCGGGCCGCGGCGAAGGCAGCGGGCGCTCCCTGAAAGCCGCGTCCCCCTTCCGTGGCCAGGCCGCGGTTGTAGGAGAGGGCCGAGAGGGGGCCGACCCAGATGGAGGTCCGGAAGCCCGAGTCCGGTCCGCCCCGCAGCAGGTCGAAGCGAGACTCGTCGCCGAGCACCCGGCCGGTCACCCGCTCGATGCCGGCCCCCTTCAGCTTTCCGGCCAGGTCCTCCACCGCGGCTCCCCCGCCGTAGGCGCGGCGGGCGAACCTACGGCTGCCGAAGGTGGGGTCGCCCCCTCCGACGAGGTAGAGGTTGCCGCGGTAGGTGCCATCGGGCTCGAGGTCGCCGTCACCGCGCACCTCCGTGCTAAGGCGGGCGGCGGACCCGAAGCGCGCGAGCGCCGCGGCGGTGGTGAACAGCTTGGCGTTGGATGCCAAGATCCGTGCGTTCGTGTGGCGCCAGCGAAACACGGTCCTGCCGCGGTCCACATTCACCACGTAGGCACCGGAGAACGGCCCCGCCGCTCGCATCGAGCCGGCGAGCTTGTCCCGAAGGGCGGAGTCGGCGTCCTGCGCCGCCCGCACCGGAGCCTGCGAGGCCGCCGCAGCGCCGTCGAAGAGAGCGATCAGGGCGAGAAGAGCGATGAATGCTGGGAGGCGCCGGACGGACATCTCGAAGGGGAACACCGTAGCGAGGCCAGGGGATCGCTCCCCGAGCGTTGGTCAATCCACCGGGTACTGACGGCCTGAGGAGCCGAATGGCCGATAATGTAAGTCGTGGGCGATGTAGTCAAGCTCCAGAAGCCTTCCGCCGCGAAGGACCGCGAGACGGTGGGCAAGCCAAGACGGCGTCGTCCCAGCCGCTCGCGAACCGCCCTGGTGCTGGGCGGAGGGGGCTTTACCGGCGGCGTCTACGAGATTGGCGCGCTGCGGGCCCTCGACCTGCTGGCGGTGAACCGCACGGTCAACCAGTTCGACGTGTACGTGGGCACCAGCGCGGGAGCCTTCGTCGGATCGCTCCTGGCCAACGGCGTGACGCCCGAGGAGATGATGCGGGTGGTCGACCGGCAGGTGCCGACGGCGTTCCACGACGTAGATCGCGGCTCGCTGATGCGCCCCAACTACTCGGAGTTCGCGCGCAGCGCGGCGCTGCTGCCGCTGCGGATGCTGGGGTTGGCGCGCAACCTGGTCAGCCACGTCGGCCAGTTCTCGATCATCGATCTCGTGGTGCAGATGGCCGACGGCATGCCCTCCGGGATGTACGACGGCCTGGCCATCGAGCACTACCTCGAGAGTGTCCTGGGCGATCCCGACCGCACCAATGACTTCCGCCTGCTCCAGAACGAGCTGTACCTGGCGGCCACGGACCTCGATACCTGCGAGCGGATCGTGCTCGGCGGGGAGCACTGGGATGACGTGCCGATCGCCCGCTCGGTGGCGGCGTCGACCGCTCTGCCGATGGTGTACAAGCCCGTGGAGATCAAGGGCCGCCACCTCGTGGATGGTGGGATCCGGTCGACGACCAACGTGGACATAGCGGTGGAGCGCGGCGCCAAGTTCGTGATCGTGGTCAATCCGCTGGTCCCCTACGTGAACGACTTCGAGAAGGTGATCCCCACCGTGCTCGGCAGCCGCGTGAGGCGGGTCTCGGACATGGGCTTCCCCCAGATCGGCTATCAGGCCTTCAAGCTGCTGGCCCATCAGCGGCTGCACGAGGCGGTGGAGCACTGGCAGGAGAGGTACCCGGGGGTGGACATCATCCTGATCGAGCCCGAGCCCAACGACGAGCTGATGTTCGCGACCAACATCATGAGCTTCACCAAGCGGGTGGAGATAGCGCGTCACGGCTTCGAGTCGGTCACGCTCAAGCTCGCCCAGGACTACGACGAGCTCAAGACCGTCTGCGCGCGGCACGGCATCGAGATCTCCGCGGCGCGCGTGCGGAAGGTGGTTCGCAAAGTTGCCAGGGAGGAAGAGAAGACCGCCGCCTGGCGCCGCATCCTCGAGCAGACCACCGGCGCCCTGCTCAGGCAGTCAGAGGAGGTCTGAGTACCTTCTCGAGGGCCGAGAGCAGGCGGTCGGTGGCGCCCTCTTCGCGGACGCTTGCGCGCACATGGCCCTCCGCCCCGAGAGGGGCGCCCGGGGCCACGATCACCCCCTCCCGGCGAAGCGCCGCCGCCAGGGCACCACCGGTCATTCCCGGCGCAGCGAACCACACGAAGTTCGCCTCGCTCGGAGCGGCACGGACCCCAAGGCCCTCCAAGGCCTCTCCAAGCCGGCGGCGCTGGCGGATGACCGACGCACGGCGGTGCTCGATCTCGGGTCCGCCGATCCTGAGGGCCTGATCCACCGCGGCCTGGGTCAGGGCATTGACGCCGAGTACCGGCGAGATCGCGTGAAGCAGCGTCGCGGAGCTCGCTGAGCCGACCGCGTAGCCGGCGCGCAGGCCCGAGAGGCCGTAGATCTTCGAGAAGGTCCGAATCACGAGCATCCGAGGCAGGACCTCCGTGAGGCGCAGCACGGAATCGAGCTGCTCGACGGCCTGGAAGTGCGCGAGCGCCTCGTCCACGATCAGGAGCACGCGCTCCGGCAGCTCGGAGGCGAAGCTCCCGATTGCGTCGGCCGAGATGTAGGCGCCCGTAGGATCGTTGGGATTGCAGACCACCACCACCCGCGTGCGGCCGGTCACCGCGTCGCTCAGGCGGTCGAGCGTCGCGTGCTCCCCTTCCACGGGCACGGGCGTTCCACCTGCGCGCGCGGCCATCAACGGATAGAGCGGGTAGGACGGCCAGGCGGTGAGCAGCTCGTCTCCGGGCGACATGGACGTGAGCGCCGTGGCCTGCAGCAGCTCCGCCGCGCCGTTGCCGAACGCGATCCGCTCGGGTGGGACGCCGTGACGCTCGGCCAGCGATCTCCGGATCGCCGCCGCGTGGCGATCGGGGTAGCCGTTCACGCGTCCGCGGGCCGCGTAGATCGACGCGTTCATCACCTCGGAATCCGGCAGCTCCGGCCATTCGGTGCTCGAGAGATCGAGCTCAGGGACCTGCTCTAGGGCGAGCTGCCTCTCTCGCACCCGCCTTGCGCGGGAGAGCCTGTCCAGCTGCTCCTGGTCGACATCGCCGAACTGCCGGTAGTAGTCCAGCAGCCCCATCAGGAGGCGCCCCTGCCTTCGGACCGTTCCCTCACGTCAGTTGATCGGGGCAAGCGACGGCCCGGGCCCCTCGATGATGAAGAACCACGCGCCGAAGCAGAGGACCGCCGCCCCTACGCTCGCGGCGAAGATGACCTCGAGCGCGCCGCTCTCCTGGCGGTGGCCGGCTGCGCGGCGCACGAGCCTCCAGGCGTGATCGAGCCGCTTGGCCAGCCCCATCGTCAGCATGAGCGAGGCGAGGCAGCCGAGCATGATGGTGGAGATCCCCGCGGTGACCGCACCGGTGAGGTACTCGACCTGTGACCCGATCCAGAGCCACGCGAGCGGCTGCGGCCCGAACAGGCTGAGGCATAGAACGGTCTGGAGCACGAGGATGCCGTTGGCGAGGATGGCATCGAGGCGTCGGCGGGCCGGACTGCCCTCGGGGGCATCGGTGCGCAGCTGTGCCGGCGCGGTGCCGGGACGGCGCCCGATGAACAGGCCCCCGGTGTCTGAGGGGTCGTTGCTCGCCATCCTCTACAGGGTAGGCGAGGGCTGCGGGGGTCGTGGCCGGGCGCGCCCGCCGGTCAGGCGGGCCCCCGTTGAGGCTGGCTAGGCCTTGGCCAGCGTGGTACCGCTCTGCTTGGCATGCTTCAGCGTATTCAGGAAAAGCGTCTTGTCGATCCGTCCCTGGAAGATCGGCACGCCGAGCTCCATGCACTTGGCGATGACTTCTCGTCGGTGCATTCCCGCTTCGCGACCGAGCTCCGTGGGCGTCAGATGGATCGCCATATGCCTGCTCCTTGTCCTCGCTGGTTGCGGTGTGACTAAATCTACTGGTAGCGGACGACGTTGCAACCCTTTCTCCCGGCATGGCCCGGCGCGGCGCGGGTACCCTGGGCCATGTGGCCAAGGCGACGGCAGGGTCCCACCGGGAGAGCGACTCGTTCATCGAGTCGCTCATGGATACGAGCCTTTACTCGATGGGTGCCTACTTCTCGGACGAGCACCCGGACCTGGTGGACGAAGTCATCGCCCAGAGCGAGGCCATCGAACGTGCGGGCATCCGTGAATACGCCGAGGATCACCGGCTGACCGTCGAAGCGTGCTTCGAGACGCTCCTGACCGGGCTGGCCGTGCGCTACTACAACGCGGTAGCCGCCTAGCCAGTGGCGCGACTTAGACGGGTGAACTGCGCAGGGCCGGGCATCTCGCGACGACGTCGCGGCCGAGGGTTCGAGTACCTGGACGAGGCGGGGCGTCACATCGAGGATCCGGATGTGATCACCCGCATCCGCGAGTTGGCTATTCCGCCGGCGTGGCGGGATGTCTGGATCTGCTCCTACCCGATGGGCCATATCCAGGCCACCGGCATAGACGCGGCCGGGCGCAAGCAGTACCGCTACCACGACCGCTGGCGTGAGCGGCGGGACCGCGCGAAGTTCGACTCGATGTGCGACTTCGGGCGAGCCCTGCCGGCTCTGCGGCAGCGCGCGAGCTCAGATCTGGCCAAGCCCGGCATGCCGAGGGAGCGAGCGCTCGGATGCGCCGTACGCCTACTCGACCGCGGCTTCTTCAGAATCGGCTCAGAGGGCTACGCGGAGGAGAACGACACCTACGGCCTCGCCACGCTGCGCAAGTCGCACGTGAGGCTCGGCGAAGATGCCACCGTGTACTTCGACTACGCCGCGAAGGGAAGCAAGCGCCAGAGGCAGCGGATCGTGGACGCGGAGGTCTATGAAGTCGTCAGGGTCCTTAAGGCCCGGCGAGGGGGCGGGCCCGAGCTGCTGGCGTACAAGGCCGGGGGCCGCTGGACAGACGTGAAGTCGGCGGACATCAACGGCTACGTCAAGCAGGCCACGGGCGGTGAGTTCACGGCCAAGGACTTCCGAACCTGGAATGCCACCGTGATCGCGGCGGTGGCGCTGGCGGTGGCGGGTCCGGCGGCGGGAGGGGCCAAGTCCTCCTCGCGCGCGATCAGGCGCGCCGTGGACGAGGTGGCGCGCTATCTCGGCAACACCCCGGCGGTCTGCCGAGCCTCGTACATCGATCCTCGGGTCTTTGACCGCTACGACGGCGGCCTCACGATCGGCGGTGTCCTGCCGAGGCTGGTGGAGGAGGCCGAGGAGTGGCCGCTCACCCAGCGGTCGGTCGAGGAGGCCGTGCTGGACCTGATCGCAGGTGACGAGGACTCGTTTGCCGTAGAGCGCGTGGCCTCGTGACCTAGCGGCTACCGACGCGGCGCTTCAGGTGTCTATCCGCCGTCCGCCGCGACGCTCAGGCGGTCGAGCGAGCGGCGAAGCAGCCGCGACACGTGCATCTGGGAGACCCCGATCCGCTCGGCTATCTCCGACTGGGTGAGGTCGTCTATGAAGCGAAGCTTGAGGATGGTCTGCTCGCGGGCGGGCAGTGCGCGGAACGCGGGGGCAAGGGCCTGGCCGAGGTCGACGAACCCGTAGCTCGGGTCCTCGGCGCCAAGGTTGTCGCCCAGGGTCCGGTCGGTGTCGCCGTCACCGGGATGCGGGGCATCGAGGGTGACGGGCGAATAGGCGGTGGCGGCCTCGAGGGCCTCGAGCACCTCCTCCAGCGCCAGACCGGTGTGCTCGGCGATGTCCCTCGGCGACGGTGAGCGCCCGAGGCGGCTCGCGAGCTGATCCAGGGCGTCGTTGACCTGCAGGAAGCGCTCCTGAAC
>DASZCV010000091.1:0-5962 GCA_035942755.1 Thermoleophilaceae bacterium | reverse complement strand
CCGGCGGACCGACGAAGCAGAGGATAGAGCTGCGGGCGTCGGGCTTGAGCGTGCGCACTGCCAGGAACTCGAGGATGCGGTCCTTCACCTTCTCCATGTCGTAGTGGTCGCGGTCGAGGGTCTTTCGCGCCTCCTTCAGGTCCAGGTGGTCGACGGTGAGCTCCGACCACGGAAGGGACACGATCCACTCCAGGTAGGTCCGGATCACGCCGTGCTCGGCCGACTGCGGAGGCAGCCGTTCGAAGCGCTGCAGCTCGCGCTCGGCCTGCTTGCGGGCGTGCTCGGGCAGGTTGGCCTGCTCCACCTGCTCGCGCAGGTCCGCCGCGTCGGCTTCCTGGTCGTCCACCTCGCCCAGCTCGTCCTGGATCGCCTTCAGCTGCTGACGAAGGAAGAACTCGCGCTGGCCCTTCTCCATCTCCGAGGCGACCTGGGACTGGATCTTGGAGCCGATCGAGATCAGCTCGAGCTCCCGGGCCAGCAGCTCGGAGAGGCGGCGCAGGCGCTTGGCCACGCTCAGCTCCTCGAGAAGCTCTTGGCGCTCCTCGGTCTTGATCCTCAGGGCGCCGGCGATCATGTGCGCGAGCTCGGCCGGGTCCTCGAGGTTCGTGACCGCGATCTGGAGCTCCTCGGGCAGATACGGAACCTCTTCGATGATGCGCACGAACGTGTTCTGCACGCTGCGGAACAGGCCCTCGAGCTCGGCGGAGGGCGCCACCTCGTCCGGCGCCTCCTCGATGCGCGAGACGAGATAGGGCTGGCGTTGGATGAATTCGAGCAGGCGCACCCGCTGCGCGCCGTGCACGAGGATCCGCAGCGTCCCGTCAGGCACCTTGACCATGCGGGCCACGGTGCCCGCCACACCCACCTCGTAGAGCTCCTCGGGCCCGGGATTCTCGATCTCGCCGTCGCGCGAGGCAACCATCACGAGCATCCGATTGCCGGCGAGAACGTCGTTGACGAGCTTGACGGAGCGCTCCTGGCCGACCGCCAGCGGCGTAAGCGTGTCGGGAAACGGGACGCTGTCCTTCAGGGGCAACACCGGAAGCGCCTCGGGCAGGCGGGTCTGGACGGTCACCTCCTGGGCCTCCCCCTCGTTGTGAGGGATCTGGATCATCCCTGCTCCCCCTCCTCGATCGGCACCCGCCGCACGCTCTCATCGCGCCGGGCCAGCGGCACCTCGACCACCAGCATCCCGTCCTCATAGCCGGCCTTGGCCTCCTCGGCTACCACGTCGGCCCCCAGCTCCACGGCACGCCGGAACGGCCCGTGCTCGATCTCGATCTGCTGGTAGAGGCAGCCCTCGCCCTGCTCGACGCGCCGCTCGCCCGTGATGATCAGCTGCCGACCGCGGATCTCCAGGTCCACGTCGTCGATCAGGACTCCCGCCAGGTCCGCCCGGACGATGGCGCGGGGCGGGTCATCCGTGTAGAGGACGTCGACCGCCGGCGCAAATCCGGCGCCGCGGAAGCCCGTGCGCTCGAAGACGTCACCGAAAAGCTGGTCGATCTCCCTCCGCATGCGCTCGAAGTTCGCGAAGAGGTCGCGGTCGTGGCTCACGGGCTGCAGGGTACCCAGGGAGCCGAAAGCCACGCTCAGATCTCGTATATGGCTCCCTCTCGTGCCACCTCCACGTCGCCCCCGAATGCCACGGACGCCCGCCGGCGGGCGTCCTCCAGGTCGAGCTCGTCGGAGATGTGGGTGAGCACGACCCTTCCGACGCCGGCGTCTCGCGCGTGCTCGCCCGCCTCCTCGGGAGTCAGGTGCCCACGGACGCCGGTTCGCTCGGGACGCGGCAGGGTCGCCTCGACCAGGAAGAAGTCCGCGGCGCGGGCGAACTCCACGAGCTCCGCGGCGGGACGCGAGTCGGCGCCGTAGGCGAGCCGGCCGCCGCCGTTTGCGCTCTGAACCGAGATCCCATAGGTGTCGATGAAGTGCGGCACCGGGCAGAACGAAATCCGAAGCGGGCCGACCTCGACCACCGACGCTCCCTCGTACTCCTCGAGCCGGAACGCCTTCTCCACGAGGTCCTCGCTGCCCCACGCGCCCACGACCCGGCGGAATACCTCCCCGCCGCCGGGCGGTGAGATCAGACGTGGGCACGCGGGCGCGTCCGTGCCGGCCCAGCGGTCGACCGGCACGGGCTGCTGGCGAGGCGCGTAGGTGAGGGCGTAGGAGAAGGGGACGAGGTCGAGGAAGTGGTCGGCGTGAAGGTGTGAGAGCACCACCGCGTCCACGTCGACGTAGTCCACGAAGCGGCGCATCTTGGCGAAGACGCCGTTGCCGCAATCCAGCAGCACCGTAGTGCCGTCCTCCTGCAGCAGATAGCCCGAGCACGCGCCGTCGGCGTCCTGCCAAGAAGGCGACTTGCCGAGGACCGTGAGCCGCATCAGCAGTGATGCTAACCGGGGGCTCCGGAAGTCACCGGCGGGCGACCCCGCCCTCGCTGGAACCGCTCCTCCGGGCGAGTCCGGCCCCGCGGGGCCGGAGGTCGCAGGCCGTCGCCGGAGCCCGAGCGGATGGACTCGCCACCGGAGCCGTAGGGCAAGAGCGGCGGGGGGCTCCGGGGGCGCGAGCCCCCGGGAAGTTCCGTCAGTTCGGCTGGGGGAATGCGTACGCGGCGCGGGCGCGGTCGGTGCGGAAGGTGAACGCCAGTTGGCTTTCGGGAGCCAGGTTGCGCTCGGCGGGGCGGAAGGTGGTGCAGGCCTCGGTGAGCTTGAGCGCGCAGAGCATGTTCTGCCGGAAGTAGCAATCCTCGCACTTTGCGCGCTTCGCCTTGCCGTGCGCCATCTGGGTGGTCGTCCTCCTGGTTTCAGTTGCCGAGCCTCGGGCATCCTGCACGACTTGCCACCGGCCCGCCAGCCGGTATCCCGCAAATGCCTGACTTTTCGTTTTCCCGGTATTTGCTGCGTGTCCGTCATTCGTCCCGCTCCTTGCGGGGGTTTGCAGGGGGGTGAATAACCTGCGGTCGATGGAGCTCGTGACCGGCGCGACCGGGTACGTCGGCGGAAAGCTCATCGAGCGGCTGCTCGCAGGGGGCCGCGAGGTTCGCGCGATGGCACGCAACCCGGAGCTGCTCGAGCCGCGGGAGGGCATCGCGACCATGCGCGGCAACGTGTTGAGCGGCGACGGGGTGCGAGCCGCCCTCGACGGTTGCGAGGTGGCCTACTACCTCGTGCACTCGATGGAGGCGGCGGATCCCGGCGAGGACTTCTCGACACGTGACCGGCGGGCGGCCGAGAACTTCGCTGCCGCCGCGCGGGAGGCGGGCGTGCGGCGGGTGGTCTACCTCGGCGGAATCGCGCCGGCCGATGCCCTGCCCTCTCCCCATCTCGCCTCGCGGCTGGAGGTGGAGCGGATACTGCTCGAGTCGGCACCGCAGGCAACCGCCCTGCGTGCCTCGATCCTGATCGGCGCCGGATCTTCTTCCTTTCGGATGCTCGTGCGCCTGGTGGAGCGCCTGCGGCTGCTGCCGCTGCCCGCGTGGCGCAAGAACCGCACGCAGCCGATCGCGGAGCGCGACGCGATCGAGTTCCTCGCGCGCACGCCCGACGTGGCGGCAGCGGCAGGGCGGTCGCTCGACATCGCCGGGCCCGACGTGATCACCTACGGCGCGATGGTCGAGCAGATAGCCGAGCTGATGGGCGTTGGACGCACTCCCGTCTCGCTCGGCGTGTCGCTGACCCCGGCGGCGAGCGCGCTCGTGAGCGCCGTGACAGAGCAGCCGCTCGAGCTCGTACGGCCGTTGATGGAGAGCCTCGAGCACGAGCTGCTGCCTCGCGACGCCACGGAGGCGCCGCTCATGTACGGCATCCGGCCGCTTCCATTCAACCGTGCCGTCGAGCGCGCGCTTGCCCAGTGGGAGGTCGCCGAGAAGCTCGGCGCGCGATGAGGGTGAAGCGCGTCATGAACATCGCCGCCCCGCCCGAGGACGTCTATGACGTGATCACGGACGCCAGCCGGCTGGAGGAGTGGGTGACGATCCACCAAGAGCTGGTCCAGGCGCCACCCGGCTCGTTGAAGGAGGGCTCGGAGCTGACCCAGAAGCTAAGGCTCGCCGGGCGCTGCTTCACCGTTCGCTGGACTGTCGTGGAGAGCGACCGGCCCCGCAGGGTGGTATGGGAGGGCAGGGGGCCCGTGCACTCGAAGGCGAGCGTGATCTATGACCTCGAGCCCGACGGGAGCGGTACCCGTTTCTCCTATGCCAACGAGTACGGCCTGCCGGGCGGCCCGCTCGGGAGGTTGGCCGGCCCGGTGGTGGCACGCGCCACGCGAGGGGAGATGGAGGCCTCGCTCGAGAAGCTGCGCAAGCTCGTGGAGTAGCGCCTCACAAGAGGTCTCCGAGACCCTCTTTCTGCCACACTGCTCAAGACACTGTGTGAGTAACGGAAATGGAGGGCGCGGGGTGACGGACTTTCTAGACGAGAAACGCAAGGAGATCGACAGCCGGCTTCGCGAGCTCGGGCCGCTGGTCGATGAGTTCCACCGGCTCGAGAAGGCCGCCGCTGCCCTCGCCGGTGTGGGCAACGGCAGCGCACGCTCCTCGAGCCGCCCGAGCAGCGCGCGTCGGCGAAAGCCGGGAGGTGCCCCCCGCGGTCGTCCACGTGGAAGCGGCAAACGAGCACTCCAGGCCCAGGAGCTCGTGGCCGCCAGACCCGGAATCACCATTCCCGAGCTGGCCGACGCGATGGGCATCCAGGCCAACTACCTGTACCGGGTGATGCCGACACTGCAGAGCGAGGGGAAGATCCGCAAGGAAGGCAAGGGCTGGCACCCGGCCTGATTACGGGAGCAGCCTCAGATGAGGCCCAGCTCGCGCACCGAGTCGCGCTCCTCGGCAAGCTCGGCAGCCGACGCGTCGATCTTCGAGCGTGAGAAGTCGTCTATGTCGAGGCCCTCGACCACCGACCATCCCCCGCCGGAGCAGGTGCAGGGAAAGCCGGAGATCAGACCCTCCGGCACGCCGTAGCTGCCGTCCGAGGGCACCGACATCGAGACCCAGTCGCCCTCGGGTGTGCCGAGCACCCAGTCGCGAACATGGTCGATCGCCGCATTGGCCGCCGACGCGGCGCTCGAGGCCCCGCGTGCCTCGATGATGGCGGTGCCGCGCTTGGCCACCGTAGGGATGAACTCGTTCTCGAGCCAGTCGCGGTCGTCCACCACCTCCGCGGCGACCTCCCCGTCCACCTTGGCGTGGAAGAGGTCGGGGTACTGGGTCGGGGAGTGGTTGCCCCAGACGGTCATGTTCGAGATGGCGCTTACCTTCACCCCCGCCTTCTTCGCGAGCTGGGCGATGGCGCGGTTGTGATCGAGCCGGGTCATCGCGGTGAACCGCTCAGGCGGAACTCCGTCGGCGTTCGACATCGCGATCAAAGCGTTGGTGTTCGCCGGGTTGCCCACCACCAGCACCTTCACGTCGTCTGCCGCCCCCGCGGCGATCGCCTCGCCCTGCGGCTTGAAGATCCCGCCGTTTGCCTCCAGGAGGTCGGCTCGCTCCATGCCCTTCGAGCGTGGCCGCGCACCGACGAGGAGGCAGATGTCCGCCCCGTCGAAGGCCTGTCCTGGATCGTCGTGGATGTCAACCCCCGCCAGCAAGGGAAAGGCGCAGTCGTCGAGCTCCATCGCAGTGCCCTCTGCGGCTTTCACGGCATCGGATATCTCCAGCAGGCTCAGGTGCACGGGAGTGTCGGAGCCCAGCAGCTGGCCGCTGGCTATCCGAAACAGCAGCGCGTAGCCGATGTTGCCGGCGGCGCCGGTGATCGCAACTCGCACGGGGGACTCAGGCATGGACTTTCATCTCCTCTATGACAGCGTCCGCGTACTCGGAGGTACCGACGGCGCTGGGGTCGTCTCGGGTGGGCTTGAGGTCGTAGGTCACCTTCTCGCCGGTCCTGATCACCGCTGCGATCGCGTTCTCCATCCGGTCGGCGGCGTCGTTCTCGCCCAGATGCCGAAGCATCAACAC
>DASZCV010000090.1:0-2060 GCA_035942755.1 Thermoleophilaceae bacterium | reverse complement strand
AAGGCCTTCGCCGGCTGCGCAACGAGTCTTTATCCTAAGTGCTCGAATGCCGATGAGATACCTGCGCCCATGACCACGATGCAGCGAAACTCCAGGCGCAGGCGTCAGAGCGGGCGCAACGTCTTCCTGCTCGCGCTCGGGGGCGTGGTGCTCATGGGGGTGATCTCGCTCGTCTCCGTCGTGGGCTACGTGCTCGCGGTGGCCAACTCCGGTCCTTCCCTCTCGCAGCTGAAGCCGACGGACAAGGGCGAGAGCTCCGTGATCTTCGCGGCAGACGGGTCGCGGCTCGGGTACGTGCAGTCCGACGAGATCCGCACTCCCGTGCCCTGGAAGTCGATGCCCGACTCGATCCGCGACGCGGTGGTGGCGATCGAAGACGAGCGCTTCTACGAGCACGAGGGCGTCGACTACTCGGCGATCATCCGCGCCGGAGTCAAGAACATCGAGTCGGGGAAGAACGTGCAGGGTGGGTCCACGATCACCCAGCAGCTCGTCCGCGCGCTCTACATCAAGGACCCAAGGCGCAACTTCAAGCGCAAGATCCGCGAGGCCAAGCTGGCCTCCGAGCTCGAGAAGAAGCATTCGAAGACATGGATCCTCAAGAACTACTTGAACGATGTCCCGTTCGGCACGGTCGACGGGCGCACCGCGATCGGGATCGAGGCGGCGGCGGAGACGTTCTTCAACAAGCACGCGAAGGACCTGACGCTGGCTCAATCGGCGCTTCTTGCCGGGCTGCCCCAGGCGCCCTCCCAGTACAACCCGTTCCGCAGCCCGACCGCGGCCCTTCAGCGCCGCAGCGAGGTGCTGCAGAGGATGGCGGAGAACGACTTCATCACCCAGGCGGAGGCGGCCGAGGCCGCCTCCGAGAGCCTCGGGCTTCGCCGCGGCACTCGCTACACGAGCCGCCGGGAGCCCTTCTTCTTCGACTACGTGCAGGAGAAGCTGATCGAGGAGTACGGCGTGGGCGTCTACCGCCGCGGTGGGCTCAAGGTGTACACCACGATCGACCCGAAGCTGCAGGACGCGGCGCGCAAGGCCATCCAGGGGCAGTTGCCGAACCCGTCGGATCCCAGCTCGGCCATCGTCTCGATCGACCCCTCCACCGGCTACATCCGCTCGATGGCCTCGAGCGGGACCTACAAGGACCGTCGCTTCAACCTGGCCGCACAGGGCCACCGCCAACCCGGGTCGGCGGTCAAGACGTTCGTCCTGGTCACCGCGATCCGCCAGGGCAAGAACCCGGCGGCCACCAGCTACACCTCGAGGCCCCTCAACCTGAACGTGCCGGGCTTCGGCCCATGGAAGGTGAAGACCTACGGAAACAGCTACGGCGGCACGATGAACCTCGTACGCGCCACGCTGAGCTCCGACAACACGGTGTACGCGCAGCTGATCATCGACGTCGGGCCCAAGGCCGTGGCGCGGACCGCCAAGCTGATGGGCATCACCACCAAGCTCGACGGCCTACCCGCCGAGGGTCTCGGCGGCCTGCGGCTCGGCGTGTCGCCGCTCGAGATGGCCAATGCATACGCGACGCTCGCCTCGGGCGGGATACGCAACGAGGCCAAGGGCATCAAGAAGGTGATCTTCCCCGACGGCAAGACCGGCGACCTCGGGAAGCCCGAGCGAAAGCGTGTCCTGACCGAGGGCCAGGCCTTCGAGGTCACCAAGATCCTCAAGCAGAACATCCAGGCGGGGACCGGCAGGCGGGCCGACGTCGGCTGCCCCGCCGCCGGCAAGACCGGCACCACCGACGCCTTCAACGATGCCTGGTTCGTGGGCTACACCCCCAAGCTCGCCACCTCCACGTGGGTGGGCTTCCCGAACGCCCTGCAGTCCATGCCGGGGGTGGCCGGCGGCACGATCCCCGCCTCCATCTGGCACGACTACATGATCGTCGCCAAGGGCAACTACTGCTCGGACTTCAAGCAGCCGGCGCAGGGGGCGGCCTTCAAGCCCTTCACCCCCGGCAGCGGGCAGTCGGGCGCACCCTACAGCGGCAACCGCAACGGCACGGGCTATGGCAGCAACGGCAACGGCTATGGCAACGGCTACGG
>DASZCV010000089.1:0-5469 GCA_035942755.1 Thermoleophilaceae bacterium | reverse complement strand
GTCCGGCACCGCCCGCGTCTGGGATTGGGCCTGCCTCTGCATCCTGCGATTGGAACCCCCTGCGCCACGTCCTTCCGGGGCCTTGCTCTTCCTCCCGATCCTCATGCACGAGCTCCTTTGGTTGTTGAACTGCAACCGGGTGCCCATGTTCCCAGGGACGGCGGCTATGTGCAAGGCGCATCTAGTGACACGTGTGAGCTTCCAAGCGAGGCGGTGGATGGCTCTCTAGGAGGGAGGCGTTAGCCTCGCGCGGCATGGCTTCGCAGCAGACCCCTTGGTGGCGCTCCGGGGTGGTGCTCCAGGTCTACCCGCGGTCCTTCGCCGACTCTGATGGTGACGGGGTAGGCGACCTTCCGGGCGTGACCTCGAGGCTCGACCACCTCGTCGACCTCGGCGTGGACGCGGTCTGGCTGTCTCCCTTCTACCGCTCGCCGATGGCGGACTTCGGCTACGACGTGAGCGACTACAGGGACGTCGACCCCACCTTCGGCACGCTCGCAGACGCCGACGACCTGCTCGAGGAGGCACACGCGCGCGGCCTGCGGGTGATCTTCGACTGGGTTCCCAACCACACCTCGAACCGGCACGAGTGGTTTCTGGCCTCCCGCTCGAGCCGCGCCGATCCCAAGCGCTCCTGGTATGTATGGCGCGATCCGGGACCGGGCGGCGCGCCACCCAACAACTGGATCTCGAACTTCAGGCTCCACGGCGACGTGCCGGCCTGGACCTTCGACGCTCACACCGGGCAGTCCTACCTGCACTCGTTCCTTCCCGAGCAGCCCGACCTCAACTGGGACCACCCCGAGGTTCCGGAGGTGATGCACGAGGTCCTTCGCTTCTGGCTCGATCGCGGCGTCGACGGGTTCCGCATCGACGTCGCGCACGCACTGGGAAAGGATCCCGAGCTGGGCGACGACGAGCCGGGCCGACCCCATCACGAGAACTGGCCGACCGTCCACCCGCGTCTGCGCGCGATCCGTGGCGTGCTCGAGGAGTACGAGGGCGACCGGGTGGCCGTCGGGGAGGTATACCTGCTCGACCAGAGGGCCCTCGCCCCGTACGTGAGCACCGGAGACGAGCTCCACATGGTGCACAACTTCGTCTTCCTCAATCTGCCGTGGTCGGCCGCCGGTTTCCGCGCCACCGTCGATGAGTTCGAGGAGCTCGCCGGACCGGAGGCGTGGCCCGCCTGGTGCCTCGGAAACCACGACCACTCCCGGATCGCGACCCGCTACGGCCCCGGTCCCGCTCGTGTCGCGGCGATGCTGCTGCTTACGCTTCGCGGCACGCCGTTCCTCTTCCAGGGGGACGAGCTCGGGCTGACCGACGTCGAGGTGCCGCCCGACCGGGTGGTCGACGTGGATGGGCGCGACCCTGAGCGAGCTCCGATCCCGTGGGCGCCTCCCTCGAGCGCCGGCCCCGGGGCGGGGTTCACCACCGGCGAGCCATGGCTGCCGGTCACCCCCGACGCCGAGCGGGTGGCCGCCTCGGTGCAGGCGAGCGAGCCCGAATCGATGCTCTGCCTTCACCGCGAGCTGCTGGCGCTTCGCCGCGCCACCCCTGCGCTGCGCGAGGGCCCCTACACCGCGCTCGCGGCGGGCGGTGACATCTACGCCTACAAGCGTGGGGGGGAGGTCATCGTGGCGCTCAACTTCGCCCCTGAGGCGCGTGCGGTGGGGGCGGCCGGCCGGGGCGTGCTAGTGCTCTCCACCCGAGCAGGCAGGAAGCGCGGCGGAGAGGTCGACCTTGCCGAGCTGGTGCTCGAAGCCGACGAGGGAGTGGTCCTCACAAGCGCCGCCGGGGCGGGGACGAGCGCCGCTAGGGCTGGGACCGAGCGCCGCTGGTGCTGGCATTGAGCCCCCGCCAGGTGGGAGCCGCGCGCGGCTAGGGCGGGAGTCGCCGCCCCGGCCTTCGCACACGCAGCCAGCGGAAGTCGTGCGGCTCGAGGTCGAGCTTCGCGCACCCGCCGTCCAGCTCGTGCACATCGGCGCTGAACAGGTCGATCAGGGCGTCTGCGTCGCCCGGGCGGTCGAGCTCGATCGTCACGCTGGACTTCCTGCCGCCCAGCTCGTGCACCGCCACGATCGTGGAGCCCTCCCAGTCGCAGCGGTGCAGGAGCACCGACGGCGGGCCGCCATCGATCACCTCGAGCGTTCCGAACCCGATCTCGGGGCACTCGCGCCGGCGGCGGATGAGCCGCTCGAACCAGTTGAGCAGGGAGCCGTCCTCGCGCCGCTGCCGGGTCACGTTGACCTTTGCGGGCCCAAATCGGTCGTCGCCGGTCACCGGCCGGCAGAGCGCGTCCGCTACCGGGACGGTCGAGAAGCCCGCGTGCGGCTCATCTGACCACTGCATCGGCGAGCGCACGCTCAGGCGTCCCTCGATCTGGAGGTTCTCGCCCATCCCTATCTCCTCGCCGTAGAAGAGCACGGGCGTGCCGGGAAGGGAGAAGGCCAGGCTGTAGACCATCCGGATCGCCTTCTGATCTCCATCGAGCATCGGCGGCAGGCGCCGGCGCAGGCCCCGGCCATAGAGCTGAAGCGATGGGTCGGGTCCGAAGGCGGCGAACACCTCGTCGCGCTCTGACTTCGAGAGCTTGTCGAGCGTGAGCTCGTCGTGGTTTCGCACGAAGCGCCCCCACTGGCAATCGGTGGGTATCCCCGGCGCGTCGCGCAGCGCCTTGCAAAGTGGCTCGGCCTCGCCGCGGGCGAGCGCCAGGTACATCGCCTGCATGCCGACGAAGTCGAACAGCATGTGCAGCTCGTCGCCGTCCTCGTCGCCGAAGAACTCACGCGCGGCGGGCGACTCGAGGTTCACCTCACCGAGCAGCATCGCCTCGCCGTTCCGGCGAGAGGCGAACGCGCGCAGGTCGCGTATCAGCTGGTGGGGGTCCACCATCGCACCGTCCGGGAGGCCCATCGGCTCGAGCATGAAGGGCACGGCGTCCACACGGAAGCCCGAGAGCCCCTGCTCGAGCCAGAAGCCCATGACCTGGGCGATCTCGTCGCGAACGGCGGGGTTTGCCACGTTCAGGTCAGGCTGGTGGGAGTAGAAGCGGTGGAGGTAGAACTGGCCCGCCCGCTCGTCCCACGCCCAGTTGGAGCTCTCCTTGTCGGGGAAGACGACGTCGCCGGGCTTCTCCTCGGGCTTCTCATCGGACCACACATAGAAGTCGCGGTAGGGCGAGTCACGGTCGCTGCGGGCGGCCTGGAACCAAGGGTGCTGGTCGGAGGTGTGGTTCATCACGAGGTCGGCGATCACCCGTATGCCGCGGTCGCGCGCGGTGCGCACGAACTCGACGAAGTCGCCGTGGGTGCCCAGGCGCGGATCGACGGCGTAGAAGTCGGAGATGTCATAGCCGTCGTCGAGCCGGGGGGACTCGTAGAAGGGCATCAGCCATACGCACGACACGCCCATGCCGCCGAGGTAGTCGAGGCGGTCGGTCAGCCCCCGCAGGTCACCGCAGCCATCGCCGTCGGAGTCATAGAAGGTCTCGACGTCCAGGCAGTAGACCACCGCGTTCTTCCACCACAGGTCGCTGGTGGCCTTGAGGCTCATGAGGAGAGCTTTGGCAGGACGTGCTCGCCGAACGCATCGATGAAGGCGGTCTGCTCCTGGCCCACGTGGTGCACGTTGATCTCCTCAAAGCCGAGGTCGGCGAGCTCGCGCAGCCATGTCACGTGCTGGTCGAGATCCGACGAGATGAGCGTCGTCTCGCGGACCTGGTCGGGCGTCACGCCCTCTTCCTCGGCAAGGCGGTCAAAGTCCTCGGCCAGCTCGAGGTCCCAGCAGGTGGGCGGAGGAAAGACGTTGGTGCGCCACTGGTCGAAGGCCACCGCGAGCGCCTCCTCCTCGCTAGGCGCCCAGGACAGGTGCACCTGCAGCACCAGGCGCTTTCCCTCACCGCCGTTCCCGCGAAACGCGGCCACCATCTCCCTCAGCTTGTCGTGGGGCTGGTTCACCGTTGCCAGCCCGTCGGCCCACTCGCCGGCCCAGCGGGCGGTTTCCACGCTGACCGCCGGCCCTATCAGCGGCGGCGGCTCCGCGGGCAGGGTGTAGAGCCTCGCGCGGTCCACCTTCACCAGCCCGTCGTGCGAGACCGTCTCACCGGCGAAGAGGCGCCGCATGATCTGCACGCACTCGCCGAGGCGTGCGTTGCGCGTCTCCTTGTCCGGCCACGGGTCGCCGGTGATGTGCTCGTTCTGGGCCTCGCCGCTGCCCACCGCCACCCAGAGCCGGCCGGGGAACATCTCACACAGGGTGGCGGCGGCCTGGGCCACGATCGCGGGGTGGTAGCGCTGCCCCGGGGCGTTCACCACGCCGAAGGGCAGCGCCGTGGCTCCCATCGCGGCACCGAGCCACGACCAGGCAAAGCCCGACTCGCCCTGACGCTCGCTCCAGGGGGAGAAGTGGTCCGAGCACATGATGGCGCCGAAGCCGGCGGCCTCCGCGCGCCTGGCGTGCTCGAGCAGCCGGCTCGGCGGGATCTGCTCGTGTGAGCAGTGCAGGCCTACGAGGGGCACGGGTGGAGGCTACCCGCGGACGGGCTCGCCGACACGGTATCCCGGGGCCTAGAAGTGCCCGATCGCCACCAGCGCGAAGTCCTGCGGTCCCTGCGGCACGTTCGACCCCACCACCTCCACGGTCCACGTGCCGGCTGCAGGCTTGGCCACGTGCACGAGCTCGGCGTTGTTTCGCGCGTCGAGGCCCCCGGCGCCACCCCGCCGCCCGTTGCCGGCGATCTTCGAGCCGTCCGGGGCGGTGACGATCAGGTTCAGGTCGTTCACGAGCGCCGGCCCCGGGAAGTCCGAGTAGGCGAGCGCCACGCGCAGCGGCTGTGCCTTCGACTTGACCTGCAGCTCCCGGGAGTGTGCCTTGCCGGTCCGCAGCCCGGGTGCGACCTCGAAGAAGCGGCTCGAAGCCGACCCGCGAGGCGCGAGCACCCCGTCCAGGTCGAGGCGCCCGAATCCCTGCTCGTTGTCCACGACCGCGCCTCGCTCCCCGTAGCCGCTCAGCCTGACGGCTCCGGCCATCAGCGCGGCCTTCAGCAGCGCGGCGGTGGGCTTGGCCACCCCCTGCTGCGTTCGGAGGTACTCCCGCACCACCGCCACGGCGCCCGCGGCGAGCGGGCAGGCCATGCTCGTGCCTCCCATGTGGAAGTACAGCCTGCTCGGCTGGAAGGGCGCCCACGCCACGTTGTTGAGGGGCAGCATCCGGGACCGTGTCGAGAGGATGAAGGTGCCGGGCGCCACCACCTCCGGCTTGACTCGCCCGTCGCTGGTTGGACCGCGGCTGCTGAACGCCACCACCTGCTTGGGATCGTTTGCCATCGGGTCGCCCGCGTGCGGGGCGACGGGGAAGTCCTGAGGCCACCACCGGTCGTAGGTGGCGGCGTTGAACTCCGGTCGCTTGTTCTCGCATGCGCCGACCGTGATGCAGTTCTTAGCCGTGCCCGGCGAGGTCACGCTC
>DASZCV010000088.1:0-2221 GCA_035942755.1 Thermoleophilaceae bacterium | reverse complement strand
TCCACGGGCTGAGTGGGCAATGGCAGAACTGGCTCGAGAACATCCCGCGCTTCGCGCAGGAGCGGCGTGTCGTCGCGATCGACCTGCCGGGACAGGGGATGAGCGAGATGCCGCGCGAGAAGATCTCGATCGAGCTCTACGGAAACTTCGTGGCCGAGGTCTGTCGGCGCCTCGATCTGACCCCTGCCGTCCTGGTCGGCAACTCCATGGGCGGCTTCGTGGCGGCGGAGGTCGCCATCCGCGCCCCCGAATGCGTAGACCGTCTCATGCTGCTCTCCTCCGCCGGCGTCTCGCAGATCGACGTGGCGCGCCGGCCGGCCATGGCCGCCGGCAAGGTGGCGGCGTTCCTGACCACCGCGAACCTGGCCCAGAAGCAGTGGGTCGCGCGGCGGCCGGTGCTGCGGCACTGGATCATGAGCCTGATCGTCCGCCACCCGAGCCGCATCAAGGCGGACGCCATGTTCGAGGCGCTCATGAAGGGTGCGGACAAGCCAGGCTTCGAGGACGCGCTGAGGGGTACCCTCGAATACGACTTCCGCGACCGGATCCCGCAGATCGGCGCGCCGACCATCGTGATCTGGGGCGAGAAGGACATGATCATCCCCGTGAAGGACGCGGACGCGTTCGTCTCGATGATCGACGGGGCGCGGAAGGTCATCATCGAGGACACCGGTCACGTGCCGATGTTCGAGCGACCCGCCGCCTTCAACAAGCTCCTGGCAGAGTTCCTCGAATACGACGTCGATGAGGGAAAGCTCGAAGCTGAGCCCGAGGAGCAGATGGACGTCGCGGCGGGTGACTCGAACGGCTCTGATCGCGCCCGCGAGCGCGACCCCTCCGTTTGAGTCTTCGTCCGCGAGCGTGCCGCGTCAGCTCGTGAGTGCGCCCTGTGCGGCCGAGCCCACGTGGCGGGCGTACTTTCCGAGCACGCCGGTCTCGTACCGGGGCACCGGCGGCGCGTAGGCCGCGACGCGCTCGCCGATCTCCTCCTCGGAGAGCTCCACGTTCAGCTCACGCAGCTCCACGTCGAAGACCACCGTGTCCCCGTCCCGCACGGCCGCGATCGGGCCGCCCCGAATTGCCTCCGGCGCCACATGCCCGGCCATGAACCCGTGTGTGGCTCCGGAGAAGCGGCCGTCGGTGAGGAGCGCCACCGAGTCGCCCAGCCCCTCACCCTGGATCGCTGCCGTGACCGCCAGCATCTCGCGCATGCCCGGTCCGCCGGCGGGCCCCTCGTTGCGGATGACCACAACCTCCCCTGCCGCGATCGAGCCCGCCTTCACAGCGGCGAAGGCGTCCTCCTCGGACTCGAACACGCGCGCCGGGCCGCGCTGGCGCCGGCGCCCGTGGCCGGCGAGCTTGACCACGCAGCCATCGGGGGCGAGGTTGCCGCGCAGGATCGCAAAGCCGCCGTTGGGGGCAAGAGGCTCGGACAGCGGACGAACGACCGGCTGTCCGTCGGTCTCCACGGCGGACGCCGCCTCCTCGCCGATCGTGCGACCGGTCACCGTGAGGGCGTCGCCTTGCAGCAGTCCCGCCTCGGCGAGCCGCGCCGCCACGAGCGGCACGCCCCCCGCCCGCCACAGGTCGGGGGCCACATAACGGCCGAAGGGCTTCAGGTCGGCCAGAAGGGGGGTTATCCACGCCAGCCGGTCGAAGTCGTCGATCGAGAGCTCCACGCCCGCCTCGCTGGCCACCGCGAGCAGGTGCAGCACCGCATTGGTCGAGCCGCCCGTCATCGCCACCCCGGCGATGGTGTTCTCCAGCGAGGCCCTGGTGATCACGCGGCTTGGTCGCAGGTTGCGCTCCAGCAGCCCGAGCACGAGACGGCCGCAGTCCTCGGCAACCTGGCCCTTCTTTCCCTCCTCGGCCGGCACCATCGAGCTGCCCATGGGCGAGATCCCTAACAGCTCGAAGGCCATCGCCATCGTGTTCGCGGTGAACTGGCCGGCGCACGCGCCGGCGCCCGGGGAGGCGACCGATTCGAGCTCTGCCAGATCCTCGTCGGACATGTTGCCGGAGGCGTGCGCCCCGACGGCCTCGAAGACCTCCTGGATCGTCACGTCCTTGCCGCGGAAGCTGCCAGGGGCGATCGATCCTCCGGACAACATGAGGCAGGGAAGGTCGAGCCGGGCGAGGGCCATCACGCACCCGGGGATCGTCTTGTCGCAGCCCGACAGGGCGATGACGGCGTCGAAGAGGTGGCCGCGCGCCACTAGCT
>DASZCV010000087.1:0-2228 GCA_035942755.1 Thermoleophilaceae bacterium | reverse complement strand
GACAAGGGCCACGCGGCGGAGGTGCGCCACTTCATCCGTGCAGTGGCGGGCGAAGCCGAGGCGCCCCCGCCTGCGGGTTACCTCAGCTCGACGCGGGCGACGCTTGCAATGGCGGCTTCGCTGCGCACCGGCGAGCCGGTGGCGTGCGATGGGAGGTGAGGCGGGCCCATGTGCGGCATCTGCGGCACGGTAGGCAGGGCCGACGAGGCCGAGCTGCGCCTGATGACACGGGCCATGGCGCACCGGGGTCCCGACGGCGAGGGCGCGGAGGCCTTTCCGGGGGAGCTGCCGGCCGGGCTCGGACACCGCAGGCTCGCGATCCTCGACCCGACGCCCGCGGGCGCACAGCCGATGGCCCTTGCGGACCGTTGGTGGATCACCTACAACGGCGAGCTCTACAACTTCCGTGAGCTGCGCCGGGAGTTGGAAGCGCTGGGCGAGCGCTTCCGCACCAAGTGCGACACCGAGGTGCTGCTACGAATGTTCGCCCTGTACGGGCCCGCGATGCTCGAGCGCCTCAACGGGATCTTCGCCTTCGCGATCTGGGACGATCGCGACAAGCGCCTCTTCATCGCCCGCGACCGCCTTGGCGTCAAGCCGCTCTACTACACGCAGAACGGTGACCTGTTCGCCTTCGCCTCCGAGCTGAAGGCGCTGCTGCCGCTCATCGGCAGCCCGACGCTGGACCCGCAGTCGCTGGCCGACTACCTCACCTTCCTCTGGGTCCCGGATCCCAAGACCGCCTTCCGCGAGGTCGAGAAGCTGCCGCCCGGTCACTTCGCGTGGGTCGACCGCGACGGCATGCAGACCACCGAGTTCTGGGATCTGGTCTTCACGCCCGAGCAGCGCAGCGAGTCGGAGTGGGGCGAGCTGGTGGCCGACACCGTGGGCAGCAGCGCGCGCAGGCAGATGGTGAGCGATGTCCCACTTGGCAGCTTCCTCAGCGGGGGGATCGACTCCTCCGCCATCGTGGCCCAGATGGCGGGCGCGGGCGGCCCCGTGAGCACGTACACGATCGGGTTCGACGAGGAGGACCTGAGGCACGAGATCGTGCCAGACGACGTGAAGCACGCCCGGCGCGTGGCGAAGCACTTCGGCACGGACCACCACGAGCGCCTGCTCGACCCGGACGTGCTGACCCTGTTGCCGAAGGCCGTATGGCACTTGGAGGAGCCCGTAGCGGACCCGGCGGCGATCTCCACCTATCTCGTGTGTCGCGAGGCGGGGGAGCGGATGCCGGTGATGCTGAGCGGGATGGGCGCAGACGAGATATTCGCCGGCTACCCCCGCCACCTTGCCTACCGGATCTCGCGCTGGGGCGACAGCGTGCCCACGCCGATCCTGAGGGCTCTTGGGCACGCGCTCGGGCAGGTGGCCCGCCCGGGCCGTCCGGGACGGCTGCGTGGGCCGAGGCGGAACCTGTGGAAGTTCATGCGCGCGGCGGGGCGGTCACCGCTCGACCGCTACCTCTCGTTCTCGAGCTACTACACCACCACCGAGCTGTCTGAGGTGCTCTCGCCCGAGTTGGCAGACGGGCTGGCCGGCTATGACCCGCTCGCACGGCACAGGGGCTATCTCGAGCGGGAGCCGGCGGGGGATGAGCTCAGCCGCCTCCTGTACCTCGACGCGAAGACCTTCCTGCCCTGCCTCAACCTGACCTACACCGACAAGATGGCGATGGCTGCGTCCGTGGAGGTTCGCGTGCCACTGCTCGACAACGAGCTGGTGGACCTGGCCGCCAGGATTCCGTCGGACATGAAGCTGAACAGATGGCGACGCAAATACGTCTTCAAGCGCAGCCAGGAGGGAATCCTTCCGAATGAGGTCATCTGGCGGCGGAAGGCGGGCTTCGGAGCGCCCGTACGATCCTGGCTCGCCGGTGAGCTGGGGCCGATGGTGGATGAGCTGCTCTCCGAGAGCACGGTGGCGGCTCGAGGGCTGGTTAACCCCGCGGCCGTCTCGCGGCTGCGGCGCGACAACGCGGCCGGGCATGCCGACAACAGCCTGCAGCTATACGCGTTGCTTTCCCTGGAGCTCTGGGTCAGGACCTTCCTCGATCGCACCTGGCGCTTTGACGAGAGCCAGCCGGCAGCGCCCGACCCCTCAGTCGCTTGACCGACCCCGGCGGCGATGCGGGCGGGCGCATCCGCTCGTGGGGCGAGGCCCGGGACTGGAAGGGGTATGACCCCTATGACGCGCTCAATAGTCCTCTTGCCGGCCCTCTATCC
>DASZCV010000086.1:0-4793 GCA_035942755.1 Thermoleophilaceae bacterium | reverse complement strand
GACGGTCTTCTTCTTGTCCGCCACGTCCTTGAAGCGCTTGAACGCCGTGTTGAGCGCCGCGCCCTCGACGGTGAAGCCAAGCTCCTCCAGGGCGTTTCGCAGCGCGTGTCGGCCCGAGTGCTTGCCGAGCACGATCGAGTTGCTCTCGAGTCCGATCGTGGTGGCGTCCATTATATCGTAGGTGGTGCGCTCCTTGAGCACGCCGTCCTGGTGGATCCCTGCCTCGTGGGCAAACGCATTGCGGCCCACGATCGCCTTGTTCGGCTGCACCTGGTAGCCGGTCATGCGGGAGACCAGCCGGCTCGTGCGGGCCAGCTCGACGGTGTTCACGCCGGTCCACAGGCCGTGGCTTGCCTCGCGGGTGCGGAGCAGCATCACGACCTCCTCGAGCGAGGCGTTGCCCGCGCGCTCACCGATGCCGTTGATCGCGCACTCCACCTGCCGGCAGCCGGCACGCACTCCGGCGAAGGAGTTGGCGACCGCCAGGCCGAGGTCATCGTGGCAGTGCACGGAGAGCGTCACCTCGCCCAGGCCGGGCACAAGCCGGATCAGCTCGCGGAACATGTCCGCATACTCGTCGGGCATCGAATAGCCGACCGTGTCGGGCACGTTGATCGTGGTGGCGCCCTCGTCGAGGGCGATCTGCAGCACCTCGGCGGTGAACTCGAGGTCGGCGCGGGTGGCGTCCATCGGCGAGAACTCGACGTCCTCGCAGTAGGCGCGGGCGTGCGCCACGGCGGCGCGCGCCTGGCCCTTCACGTCCTCGCGCGTGGTCTGCAGCTGATGCTCGATGTGGATGTCGCTCGTTGAGATGAAGGTGTGGATGCGCGGGCGCTCGGAGTCCTTCACCGCGTTCCACGCGGCGTCGATGTCGGCGAAGCCGGTCCTGGCAAGGGCGCAGATCACGGGCCCGTGGACCTCGCGGGCGATCTCCTGGACGGCGTCGAAGTCGCCTGGTGAGGCAATCGGAAAGCCCGCTTCCACCACGTCGACTCCAAGGCGCGCCAGCTGCCCGGCGATCTCGAGCTTCTCCTGCTTGTTCAGCGAGATGCCCGGCGACTGCTCGCCGTCACGAAGGGTCGTGTCGAAAATCCGTACGCGGTCCCCGTCGCTGCGTGCCTTCTGTGCTTCAGCCATGACTCCCTCCGTGCAACTCGAACTTTCCTCCGTTTCTTGCGGCTTCGGCGGCCGCCACGCGCTATTCCCCCCGAAGGGGGAGGAGAAGAAGTCGGAGGTCGAGCCGGAAGGTCACGCCCCACCAGGGTACAGAGTCGGGCCCTGCGGGTCCACTCCGCGAGGGCGACGCTAGAGGGTGACCGTGCGTCCAGCCACGAAGCCCTCGCCGGCGGCGATGTCCTCGACCACCTGCTGGGGCACCGGCGCGTCGGCGGTGATGATCATGACGGCCTCGCCGTCGGGCTCCTCGCCTCGGCCGTCGGGCTCCTCGCCATCTCCGGGCTGACGGCCGACGGCCGCCGAGACGATGTTGACCCCGGCCTCGCCGAGCGTGGTGCCCACACGGCCGATCATGCCGGGCTGGTCGCGGTAGCGAAACACGGCGAGCTCCCGCTCGAGCTGCACGTTGAAGCGCGAGCCCCACGCCTCGAGCAGGTGCGGCCGGTCGCGGCGTCCCAGCACGGTGCCGACGACGCGCGAGCGGTCCTCTCCGCTCACCACGGTGACGCGGATCAGGTCTGTGAAGTCGCGCGCGCGCTCGGTGCTGGTCTCGGTGACCGCGATGCCGCGCTCCTCGGCGAGCGCCGGCGCGTTCACGTCGTTCACGGCCTCCTCGGTTCGACCGGCCAGCACGCCCTTCAGCACCTGGCGGGTCAGAAGTCGCGTGTCGCGCTCCGCGACGTGGCCCATGTAGGCCACCTCGAGGGCGTCCACGGAGGTGCCCTGCGATAGGGCGGTGGCGATCCGGCCGAGGTGGCCTGCCAGCGGTAGGAAGGGCCCGAGTGCCTCGAGGTCCTCGCTAGGGATCGCTGGCACGTTGACGGCACTCGATACCACGCCACCGGTGAGTGCGGCCCCGACCTGTGCGGCGGCTTGGTAGCCGGCGCGGTCGGTTGCCTCCGTGGTCGAGGCGCCGAGGTGCGGGGTGACCACCACGTTGGGGTAGCCGAACAGCGGGTGCTCCACCGTCGGCTACTCGCGAAAGACATCGAGGGCGGCACCGGCCACCTTGCCGGAGTCGATCGCTTCCTTCAGGTCCTCATCGACGATCAGCGGCCCGCGCGCCACGTTGATGACCCGCACGCCGTCCTTCATCTTCGCGAACGCGGCCGCGTCCAGCCAGTTCTCGGTCTGCGGGGTCTTCGGCAGGTGCACGGTGACGAAGTCGGCGCGCGCGTAGAGATCGTCCGAGCTGTCGGCGCGCTCCACCCCGAGCTCCCGGAAGCGCTCCTCCGCCACGTAGGCGTCGAAGGCCAGGACGTGCATGCCGAAGGCGTTGGCACGCTGGGCCACGAGCTGACCTATGCGCCCGAAGCCGAGGATGCCGAGCGTCTTGTCGTAGAGCTCGACGCCGCTGTACTTGGACCGCTCCCAGGCGCCGCCCGTGAGCGAGCCGTGCGCCTGGGGCACGTTGCGTGCCAGGGCCAGCAGCAGCGCCACGGTGTGCTCGGCGGCGGTGATCACGTTGGACTGGGGAGCGTTGGCCACCACGATCCCCCGGCGGGTCGCCGCGTCCACGTCCACGTTGTCCACCCCCACCCCGGCGCGACCCACCGCGCGCAGGCGCCGCGCCTTGACGAGCAGGGGGGTGGTGAGCTGCGTGGCCGAGCGGATGAGGATTCCGGCGAAGTCCCCGATACGGCGCTCCAGCTCGGCGTCGTCCCAGTCCATTCCGAACTCGACCTCGAGCCCGGCCTCCCGGAGCAGATCGACTCCCGAGTCCCCGATCTTCTCTTTGACGAGGACCTTGGGGGTGGTCACGCGCTCGCGCCGGTGGTGATCCCGGCGTTCATGAACGACTCCTGCGCGGCCGCGACCCCGGCGCCGAGATCCACCTCGCAACCCAGCTCCCGGAGGGTCATCTCGAGGCCGGCGACAGCGGTGATGATGTCGAACTTGCCGAAGTAGCCGCAGTGGGCGATCCGGCAGATCTGGCCCTCGAGCTTTCCCTGTCCGCCGGCGATCGTGATCCCGTGGTGCTCGCGCATGACCTTGGGAACCCTTGCCCCGTCGATGTCGGCGGGCAGCCTGATCGCGGTGCACACATTGGCGCCTTCGTCCTCGGGGCCGAACAGCTCGAGCCCCATCCCCTTTGCCGCCGCCCGCGTGGCGCCGCCGAGCAGGCGGTGGCGCTCGAAGACCTGCTCGAGACCCTCCTCCTCGATCAGCCCGAGCGCCAAGTCGAGCGCGCGGATGAGGCCCACCGCCGGGGTGAAGGGGCTGTCCGGGTCCTCCGCGCGCTGGCCCTCCACGGTCTTCTGCCAGTCGAAGTAGTAGCGCCCGCCGGGGCGCTCCGCCGCATGCGCCAGCGCCGCCTCGTTGGGGCTCGCAAAGCCAAGGCCGGGGGGCGCCATCAGCGCCTTCTGCGAGCCTCCCACCACCACGTCGAGGCCCAAGTCGTCCTGCTGCACCGGAATGGCGCCTACGGCGGACACGGCGTCGATCACGATCAGGGCGCCATGGTCGTGGGCCACCTCGGCGAGCGCCCCGACGTCGTTGATGACGCCGGTGGAGGTCTCCGAGAGCGTGGTGAAGAGCACCTTCACGCCGGGGTTGGCCCCGAGCTCGCGGTCTATGTCGGCGGCCTCGACCCGGTTGCCCCAGCCCGCCTCGTAGTGGATGGTGTCGGCGCCGTAGGCCTCGCAGAGCTCTGCCCACCGCTCGCCGAACTTGCCGCACGAGGCCACGAGCGCGGCCTCGCCCGGGCGGACCATGTTGGCCACCGCGGACTCCATCGCCCCCGAGCCCGAGCATGCGAACACGAGCACGTCCCCCTCGGTGCCGAACACCGGACGCAGCCGCCGCAGGGCGCGCGCGTAGATCTCGATGAACGCCGGAGCGCGGTGGTAGATCATCGGCTCTGCCATCACCTGGGAAACGGCCGGAGGGATCGGCGTCGGGCCCGGCGTCATCAGGTACTGCTTCACGTGGTGGTCAGCCGCCATCGGACCGGCCAGATTACTGAACGGGCGGCGGAGGCTCCGGCGGAGGCTCCGGGGGAGGCTCTGGCGGAGGCGCTGGGGGAGGCTCTGGCGGAGGCGCTGGGGGAGGCGCCGGAGGAGGCGCCGGCGGCTTCTCGACCGGCTTGTAGGGCGCTCCGTAGATCCGCCTCAGCCCGTAGCGCCCCGGGACACCGGACACGGCCAGCACCTCGATCTGGTTGAGACCCTTGATCAGCGAGCTCGGGTCCACCAGCACCGAGAAGTACTCGGGGCGCCGGCCGCGCAGCCGCACGCTGCGGGTGACCCCTCTGATGACCCCGTTGATCGCAACGGCGATGTCCCGGCGATCCCGTGGGGGGCTGCCGCTGATCACACCCGTCACCTGGACGGGCAGGAAGGCGGAGTCGGGGCGCAGCGTCACGTAGACGTCGGGGTCGTTCAGGCGCGCGCGCACGGGACCGCCCTCCACCACTCGGAGCGCCTGCACCCGCTTCCCACGCAGGCTCCTGTTCGGCCCGAAGTCGAAGAGCGTCCGCCGGCCCGAGCCGAAGAGGGCGACCTTGCGCCGAAGTGCCAGCTTCTTCAACGAAAGCAGGCGCCGACGGCTGAGGGTGACGTGCCCGCTCGCCGCCCGCGAGAGGATCGTGACCCGCTTGCGCAAGCGAACCTCGCGCG
>DASZCV010000085.1:0-11024 GCA_035942755.1 Thermoleophilaceae bacterium | reverse complement strand
GTCCACCTCCACGCTCGGCTCGGTGAACGGGAAGTAGTGCGGCCGCAGGCGGATCTCGCGGTCCGGGCCGAACACCGCGCGGGCGAGCTCGAGCAGCACGCCCTGCAGATCGCCGAGCGTGATGTCCTCGTCCACGGCGAGGCCCTCGATCTGATGGAACATCGGCGTGTGGGTGGCGTCCGAGTCGCGGCGGTAGACCTTGCCCGGCACGATGATGTAGATCGGGGGCTGCTGCTCCTCCATCGCCCTCACCTGCATCGGCGAGGTGTGGGTGCGCAGCAGCACCTCGTTGCGCGGGAGGAGCGCAGCCCGATCGTCTGCGGGAGGAGCGCAGCCCGATCGGTGGTCGGGCGAGCACCGCACCGAAGTTTTCCTCGGGCGAGCACCGGACGGATCGATGTAGAAGGTGTCCTGCAACATCCGCGCGGGGTGGTCCGGCGGGTGGTTGAGCGCGGTGAAGTTGTAGTAGTCGTACTCGATCTCCGGGCCCTCGGCCACCGCGAATCCGAGGCCGAGGAACACGTCCTCGATCTCACGCCGCGTCTCGGTGATCAGATGCAGGTGCCCGAGTGGCTGGGGAGGGTCCCCCGGCAACGTGACATCGACCCTGTCGCTGCGCAGCGCCTCGTCGAGCTCGGAGGCCTCCAGCTCGCTCGTGCGGCGCTCGAGCAGGCTCTCCAGTGCGCGCTTGACCTCGTTGCCGCCCTTGCCCACCGGCCCGCGCTGCTCGGGCGGCAACTCTCCTATCGAGCGCAGCATCGTGGTCAGCTCGGCCTTGCGACCGAGGTAGCGCACCCGCAGCTCCTCGACCGCGGCGCTCGAGCCGGCGCCGGCGATGGCGGCCTCCGCCTCGGCGCGTATCTCCTGCAGACGTGCCGGGGTTTCAGGCATCGGCGGCCATCCCTCTTCTGAGCTCGTAGAGCGCCACGGTGGCCGCCATCGCCACGTTCAGCGAGTCCGGCCCTCCCTCTCGGAGCGGGATGCGGGCAGCGGCGTCAGCCTGCTTCACGAGCTCCCGCGGCAGGCCCAGGCGCTCGCCTCCCAGGCACAGGACCACGGGCGCTCGCGTGCCCGCTGCCGCCTCTGCGAGGGTCAGCGGCGCGCCACCGTCGAGGGCCAGCTTGAAGCCCGGCAGCTCGTCAGGCTTCGCGGTGGCCGGCGGGCGGCTGAATATCGACCCCATGCTCGCTCGCACGGCTTTCGGCGACCACGGGTCGGCACAACGCGGTCCGAGGATGACCGGCCCGTCACAGAACGCGTGCGCCGCCCGTACGATCGTGCCGATGTTCCCGGGGTCTGCCACGCCGTGGAGGAAGAGGCACACCTCCCCGCGAGGCTCACACGACCGTTGCCGGTAGACGCCGATCACCCGCGCCCCCGACCCGAGCGCGCTGACGCGCTCGAGCAGGTGGGGCTCCACGTCCACGTCGGCCCTCAGCAGCAGCTCGGGCTGCCAGCCCGCAGCCGCAGCCGCTGCAACCAGGTCCTCGCCCTCGGCGGCGAACAGGCCGGTGGCGGTCCGCTCCTTCTTGCGTTGGAGCTTCCGTATCTGCTTGAGCTGTGCGTTGTCGGGGGAGGTGATCATCGAGGAGAGGCGAGGAAACCGGCTGGAGAACGAAAAAGAGCGCCTCGCGGGGCGCCCTGGGAGTTCGTCGCTGCCGCTTGCCTCGAGTCAGGCAGCGGCCGCCTCCCGGGCGGTCTCGGCAAAACGTCGGAAGGTCTCGGGATCGCGCACGGCGATGTCGGCCAGCACCTTGCGGTCTAGCTCCACCTCGGCCAGCTTCAGCCCGTGCATGAACGTGCCATAGGTCATGCCCTCGCGACGCGCCGCGGCGTTGATGCGCGTGATCCACAGGCGGCGGAAGTCGCGCTTGCGGTTGCGCCGGTCACGATAGGCGTAGGTGTCCGACTTGAGCAGCTGCTCCTTGGCGCGCTTGTAGCTCGAATGCTTCTGACCGCGGTAGCCCTTGGCCCGCTCGAGCGTGGCGCGCCGCTTCTTGCGCGCGCCGACGGAGCGCTTTACCCGGCTCATCCGCGCAACAGCTCCCTGACCCGCTTCTCGTCGGCCTTTGCCACCTCAACCGGCCGGGCCAGCCGCCGCTTGCGGTTGGCGCTCTTCTTCTCGAGGATGTGGCTGGTCATCGCGTGACGGGCCCGGAGCTTGCCGGTCGCGGTCTTGCGAAAGCGCTTCTTCGCGCCCGAATGGGTCTTCATCTTGGGCATGAGCGAATATTGAATCAGACCGGGGGGATAGGACCGGGGGCTCCCGCCCCCGGAGCCCCCGGCGTCGGCTTGCCCTACGGCCTACCGTCTCGGCGCGGGCCTCGGGGTTCTGACCGCTGCTACGACCACCGGCCCCTCCGGGGGCCAGGGTCGCCCAGGCCGCAGTGCGGCGGACCTTCCGGGTGCCGGAGGATTCGGCTCTCGTCGCGGGCGTTTCTTGGCCCACGGGAGGTGGTCGTCATTGTGTCGGGGGTGAGCTCCTTCTCTTTCCCCGCTACGCGCGACCAACCGCGTGCTCTGCCGACAGCGCTAGCTTCCCGCACGAGGTGTGGCGCTCTGCTGGTTCTGTGTGCCGCCGGCCTTGGCGGCTGCAGCATGGGCGACGGCGGTGAGTCCGGCGCTCCGTCGAGTCGACAGGTGGCGCCGCGTGATGCGCCACGCACCGCTGAGCCGCGCATGGAGGCTCGTGCCATCCGCCGCTGGAGTGCCGCGCTCAACCGTGGCCACTTCGAGCGGGCGGCGTCCTACTTCGCGAGGGGTGCCGTGGTGGAGCAGCAGGCGGAGGTGCGGCTGCCGGACAGGGCGGCGGCGATCGCCTTCAACCGCAGCCTGCCGTGCCGGGCAGACGTGACCGATGTGAAGAGACGGGGCGCTACCGTCGTGGCCGCGTTCCGGCTTCGCAGCGGGCGGGCGGGGAGCGGCGGTTGCTCAGGCGCCGCTCGGGTGCGCTTCCGGTTCAGCGGCGGCAAGTTCGCCGAGTGGCGCCAGCTGGCGGAGCCCGCCGCGGACGGAGAGATCGCCTAGCCGCGGCGTCGCGACGCCGGCTAGGACGCCGCGGCGCCGTTGGCGTCAGGCTTTGCCTGACTGCCCGTCTCTGCGGCGGTCTTGGTCTTGACAGGTTCGGCCTTGTCCCCTGAATCGCCCTGCTTCTTGGGCGAGGGCGCCAGCAGCATCGTCATGTTGCGCCCGTCCTGGATGGGCCGCTGCTCGATTACACCGAGATCCGCCACGTCATCGGCCAGTCGCATCAGGAGCGCGACGCCGCGCTCGGGGTGGGACTGCTCCCGGCCGCGGAACATGATCGTCACCTTCACGCGGTCGTCGCCGTTGAGGAAGCGGACCACGTGGTTCTTCTTGGTCTCGTAGTCGTTGTCCGCGATCTTCGGGCGCAGCTTGATCTCGCGGACGTTCACCTGCTTCTGATGGCGCTTGGCCGCCTTTGCCTTCTGTTCCTGCTCGTACTTGTACTTCGAGTAGTCGAGCACCCGGCAGACGGGTGGCTTGGCGTCAGCCGCCACCTCGACTAGATCGAGATCGCGCTCCTGCGCGTATGCGAGCGCCTTGTCGATCGGGATCACGCCCACCTGGTTGCCGTCGTCGCCGATCAGCCGGACCTCGCGAACGCGGATCTTCTCGTTGACACGAGTGTCGTCCCGCTCGGGCGGGCGCCGATCGAACCTGCGGGGGACCGGCACTACGCGAAGGTGGAGCTAGGCGTCAAAGGGCAGAGTGAGAGAAGATCGGGGGTGAGGGCACGAGCGCGTCAGCGGCAGAAGCGCGTGGTGTTGGTGCCCCTCATCTGTGGCGAGTATAGAGCCGCCGAGCGGCGAAGGGAAGACCGCCTACCGCAGGTGTCGACCTCGGCGCTACTCGAAGCTCGGGGACGGGGGGGCGACCCGACCGATGTGCACCCTGGCGACGTCACAGAAGCGGTAGAAGAGCTCGTCCGCGGCCACCGTGAAGTCGTACAGGTGCAGATCGCCACATCAGATGGTTGAGACACCCGCGCCCGCGCTCTGCTCTCCCGGAGGTTGCGCTCTGCTCACCCGGAGCGCTCCGCGATCTGCGCGGCCACCCGCGCCGCGAACTCGTCCACCGGTGAGGTCCCGAGGTCTCCTTCGCGGTGGCGGCGGACGGAGACCTCGCCGGCCTCCGCCTCCTTGTCCCCGACGACGAGCATGTAAGGCAGCTTGCGCACCTCGGCCTCGCGGATCTTCTTTCCGATCGACTCGGTGCGCCCGTCTAGCTCGACACGCAGCCCCGCCCCGCGGAGATCTTCCACCACCTTGCCGGCGTAGTCGGCGTGCCGGTCTGCGATCGGCAGCACGACCGCCTGCACGGGCGCCAGCCACAGCGGAAACTCGCCCGCGTAGTGCTCGATCAGGATCCCTATGAAGCGCTCGAACGAGCCCATCAGCGCGCGGTGGATCAAGACCGGCCGGTGATCGTCGTTGTCTGCCCCGGTATAGACGAGCTCGAAGCGCTCCGGCATCGAGTAGTCGAGCTGCACCGTCCCGAGCTGCCACGAGCGACCGATCGAGTCGGTCATGTGGAGGTCGATCTTCGGGCCGTAGAACGCGCCGTCGCCCTCGTTCAGCTCGAACTCGAGCCCCTTCTCGCGCAGCGCCGCCTCGAGGGCGCCCTCGGCGCGGTCCCACATCTCGTCGGTTCCCACGCGCTTCTCGGGCCGCGTGGACAGCTCGAGCCGCGGCTCGAATCCGAAGGTCTCGTAGATGAAGAAGCCGAAGTCGAGGCAGCGCTGCACCTCCTCCTTCACCTGGTCCTCGGTGCAGAAGATGTGGCCGTCGTCCTGGGTGATGTGGCGCACCCGGAGCAGCCCGTGGAGCGTGCCGCTGGGCTCGTGTCGGTGTACGAGGCCGGCTTCCGCGTAGCGGATCGGCAGATCGCGATAGGAGCGCCGCTCCGAGCTGTAGATCTGGATGTGAGCGGGGCAGTTCATGGGCTTGAGGCCCATCGATCGGCCCTCCACCTCGGTGAAGTACATGTTGTCGCGGTACACGTCCCAGTGGCCCGACTGCCTCCACAGCTCAGCGTCGTAGAGGATCGGTGTCCTCACCTCGCTGTACTCTCGGGAGGCGTTCTCGACCCGCCAGAAGTCGGTGAGCTGATTCCAGATCTGCGAGCCCGCCGGCTGCCAGAACGGGGAGCCGGGCGAGAGCTCGCTGAACATGAACAGGTCGAGCTCGCGACCGAGCTTGCGGTGGTCGCGCAGCCTCGCCTGCTCGAGGCGCTCGAGGTGCTGGGCCAGCTCCTCCTTCGAGAGGAACGCCGTGCCATAGACGCGGGTGAGCATCTGGCGCTCCGCATCGCCGCGCCAGTAGGCACCGGCCACGCTCGTGAGCTTGAACGCCTTGATCCGCTTGGTGCTGGGCGCGTGCGGGCCGCGGCAGAGGTCGGTGAAGGGCCCGTTGCGGTAGAGCGAGACGGTCTCGACGGGATCGTTCGGATCGGCGTTGCGTACGAGATCCTCGATCAGCTCCACCTTGTAGTCCTGCCCCTCGGCGCGGAACCGCTCGAGCGCCTGCCCCACGCTCACGTCCTCACGCTCGAAAGGCTCGTCGGCGTTGATGTGCTCTCGCATCTTCTGCTCGATACGCTCGAAGTCGGCGTCGGAGAGCTTGACCTCGGCCGGGAACTCGAAGTCGTAGTAGAAGCCGTCCGCGATGGGTGGGCCGATCGAGATCTTGACCCCCGGGTAGAGCTCCATCACGGCGGTGGCAAGCACGTGCGCGCAGTCGTGGCGGACCAGCTCGAGCGCCTCCTCGCTCTTCGGGGTGACTATCTCGATCTGCGCGCCGGGGCGCAGGGGGGCTGAGAGATCGCGCAGGACCCGGTCCTGCTTCAGGGCCAGCGCGGCCCGGGCTAGCCCCTCGCCGATCGCGCGGGCGGCGTCGGCGCCACTGGCGCCCTCAGGCAGCTCGAGCTCGTTGCCGTCTGGCAGGGAGACCTTCATCGAGAGAACGTAGACCACGCGGCGTGCCGGGTGTCAGCGGGGGTCACTGCGATAGGCCATCGAACGGTGACGGATGGCGGCGACGCGGACCGTCTGGTCGCCGTCGGTGAGCTGGTAGATGATGCGGTAGGCCCCGACGCGTAGCGAGCGCAGTCCACGAAGTCCTCCGCGGAGCGCGTGCCCGCCGTGGGGGTCGCCTTCGAGGGACTCAAGGGCGTCCTCGATGGCGTCGATGAGCGGCCAGTCCAGCCCGAGCAACTCGAGCCGCGCGCGGCGCGCGAGAACGACCCGGGCCAAACGATCAGCGGGCGGCTCGGCGCTCCGTCAGTTCCCGACGAAGCTCGTCGAGCGAGACGGCCTCATCTCTGGAGAGCTCCGCCAGACCGGTTTCCAGGGCGGCCACCGCGTCGGCGTCTGAGAGGATCTCGGCGGTCTCCTCGAGGGCCTCGTACTCGTCGATTGGGACGAGCGCGGCGGCTGGCCGCCCATTGCGCGTGACTAGCACGTGGTCGCGGCGGTCGGCGACGTCACTGAGCAGTTCACTTAGGTTGCTGCGGAACTCCCGAACGGGAACTATCTTCGCCATGAGGCAAAGTGTACGCGATGACGTACACATACCTACTCGACGAGGCCGAAGGTACGGCCGGAGGGAACCGATGAGTGAGACAGCGGTAGCGCTCTCTCAGCTCAGGGACGCGAGCAGAGTCAGCTCGTCTTCCAGGACCCGCGTGATCAGAAAGCGCTCCCTTACCCGTTCGTGCCCCGCCCTGCCCATCTCGATCGCCAGGCCCGGGTCTCGGACGAGCTCGACGATCCGCTCGGCCGTCTCCGCGGCGTCGTCGGCGAGGTAGCCGTCGATCCCGTCGCGCACCTGAAGCGGCGTGCCACCGTCGCGGTTGCCCACAACCGGGGTGTTTCGCCACAGCGCCTCGGAGGAGGCGAGTCCAAAGCCCTCTCTGAGTGACAGCCGGATCGCGACGCGCGAGAGCTGGTTGAGGGCATCGAGCTCGAGATCGCCGAGGTTCCCCGCGTAGCTCGTGAGCAGGTGCAGGCCGTCCTGGCCGGCCGCATAGTCCGAGATCTCCTTCACCGCGGCCCAGCCATCGCCCGATCCCTCGAGCTCGCAGGCGATCACGAACTGGAGTCCGGCCAACTCCTCGCGCGCAATGGCGAACGCCTCGAGCGCCTTGTGCGGGTCCTTCCAGCGGTCAAGCCGCATTAGCTGGGAGCAGATAGGCCGGTCGAGGTCGGCCCCCAGCCGCCGGAGCAGGCGACCGGCCATATGCGGGGAGAGCTCGGCGTTGCGAGGCCCGACGGGGTCGATCCCCGGCGCGATCGCAGGCACGGGCTGGTCCTTGGGCCCTGGGGGAGCAAACGAGCGGGCGGGGAGGATCACGGCCTCGCAACCCTCTGCCAGTGGGAAGAGGCGCTCCCACGCCGGTCCGTCCGGGCGCGAGGCGTCCACATGGCAGCGCCACAGGACGCGCTGCGAGCCGAGCGCCTGCACCAGGCCGAGGGTGGCCGGGTCGTGCAGGAAGACGGCGTCATAGCTTCCGCCGTCGAGGGCGCCGGCCGCGGCGCCGCAGGCGTCGAGATAGCGCTCCCAGGAGGCGTCGGTGATCGCGCTCTCGGCTCCCTGCATGCCCGTGTGAAGAGCGGCGGAGAGCTCCCGTAGCCCGAGGTCTCCGAACAGCACGCGCCATTCCACCTCGAGTCCCGTACTTGCCGCGAGCGGCAGCAGCGCTCCCAGCAGCTCCGGGACCCCTCCTCCGTCGCCGGCCGCGCTCACGTGCAGGACGCGCTGACCACGCACCCTCGAAGCGGCGGCCTCGATCCGCTCCAGAGCCTCCGCGCCACAGGCGGGCCCGAGCTCGTCGAGTGGGCGCGCGCCAACCTCGGTCCTCTGAAGCGCCGCGGTCATCGAGTCCAGCGTACTGCGGGCGCGAAGTGTGAGATGCGTCACACTTCTGCCGCCAGACGACCCTAGGCTCCCGCAGGTCGAGCCCGTGCAGGTGGGGCATGGCCCCACGTCGACTCGCACTCCCGCGCCATCCGCGTGGGCGCCGGCCGCGCCGGCAAACCAACCCGACCAACCGAGGTGATTCTTCGCGTGCGCAAGCTGTTCCCCGTCCCCGTCCTCGCCTGCCTGCTGGCGGCTCCGACCGCTTTCGGGGCCCCAGGCCATCAAGGCGCTCAGGGGGATCCGGCCCTGATCACCGCCTCGCTCGGCAATGACCCGCTCGACGGCGCGGAGGCGCGTGGCAGGGTCCGTGCGGCCGAGCGCAGCGCCAAGCGGGCCGCCGCGGTCACCCGGGCCGCCCGCGAAGCGCCGCCGGTGGCCGTGCCGCCTCAGCTCGAGGCGATCGCAGCATGCGAGTCCGGCGGCAACCCGCAAGCGGTGAGCGCCGGCGGGGACTACCGCGGCAAGTACCAGTTCTCGCCCGCCACCTGGCAGGCCGTCGGGGGCAGCGGCGACCCGGCCGCGGCCACGGAGGCAGAGCAGGATCGCCGCGCGGCGCTCCTCTACGCGCGCTCCGGAGGAGGACAGTGGCCGACTTGCGGGGCGGGGGAGTGATCCTCCCGTTCGCGGCGACAGTGAGCACCGCTCGCGCACTCCCCCTTGGGCTCCCTCTTCTCGCGTTCGGGCTTCGCCAGCGTCGGATCAGGCGTCGGGGCGCTGTACCTGGCTGCCCGGGACGATGTCGTCCTCGCCTGACTCCTCCCAGCGCACCCAGGCCTTGTGACCGCCGTCGTAGTCACCGCCCCACAGCACGAGCGTGGCCGTTTGATCCCACACGGTGCAGCGCTCGCTGCCCTCCTCGTCGATTCCTCGCCAGAGACGCACGAACGCGTTCTGTTCCCACTCCTCCGCGACGGTGGTGGGATCGGTGTGGCCGGGGTGCAGGCGGGTGTCCGGCGCCAGCCCCATGAGCACATCCATGATCGATGACTTGAGGTCCCCGAAGCTCGTCGAGCCCGGCGCCTTGACGCCTCCGACCGAGCCCCTGAAGAGGGTGTCGCCCGTGAACACGTCCTTGCCGTTGACCACGAAGTTGAGCATCCCCGCGGTGTGACCCGGACTGTGGAGTGCCCCGATCTGGAGCCCACCGACCGCGAGGATGCTCTCGCCCGGCTCGACGGGGCGATCCACGTCCATCAGGCGCTCCGCCTCGAGGGGGTGGGCCAGTATCTCGACGCCCAGGCGCTCCTTGTACACATGGTTCTCCGCCACGTGGTCGTGGTGATGATGGGTGAGGAGCAGGTGCTTGACGGTCAGGTCGTTGCCCTCGATGGCATCCAGCAACGGCCCTGACGGACCGCCCGAGTCGATGACCACGCCGTGCCCGCCGGGCTCGTCCGCCACCAGGTAGGCGTTGGACAGCCATTCCTCGGACATCGAGCGCTCGATGATCACGCCGCTAAGCCTAGTATCACCGGCCGTGGGACTGCGCTCGCACTTTCCGGTCCTCGAGCGGCTCGCCTATATGAACGCCGGCTCGGTCGGCCCGGTGCCGCGGGAGGCCGCCGCGGCGGCCGAGGCCGAGCTCCGCGACGCGGTCGAGAACGGCCGCGGCGCCAAGACGCAGTTCGAGCGGGCCACCGAGCTTGCGGAGCGGCTGCGATCACGGGTAGCGGGCCACATGGGGTGCGAGGCATCGGAGCTGGCCCTGACCGGCGCCACCACCGACGGCGTCAACGCAGTGCTCGGAGGCCTCGACCTGCAGCGGGGCGACGAGGTCCTGACCTCGGATGAGGAGCACCCGGGCGTACTTGCCCCGCTGGGGCTGGAGCGCAGACGCAGGGGCATCGAGGTGCGCGTCGCGCCGTTCGCGGAGCTGGCCGGTCAGGTCGGTCCCAGGACTCGCCTGGTGGTCTGCTCTCACGTCTCGTGGCTCAGCGGGCGGGTGGCGGACACGGCGGCGCTGGCGGCGTGCGAGCCGCCGCTGCTGCTCGACGGGGCACAGGGGCTCGGAGCCGTGACTACCGACGTCCGTGAGCTGGGCTGCGACTACTACGCGGCCTCCGGGCAGAAGTGGCTGTGCGGCCCGGTCGGGCTGGGCTACCTCTACGTGCGCGCGGAGCTCATCGAAGAGCTCTCCCCCACGGCTGCGGGATACCTCACGGTGACCGACCCCTTGCGCTCGCTCGACCTCCCGTTACGGGAGGGCGCGGCCCGGTTCGATGCGGGCTTTCCCCCACCGGAGCGCTCGACATGGGCGCTCGCCGCGCTCGAGGTGCTCGCTGCGGACGGACTCGACTCGCTGTGTGGCCGTGCGACGGCACTGGCCGCCTCGCTCGCCGAGCGCCTGGCCGCGCGCGGCCTGGCCGTTGCCCCGCGCGGGCGCTCTACGCTGGTCTCGTGGGAGGCCGCGGACAACGAGGGCGAGGCGAAGCGGCTCCTGGACGCGAGCATCCTCGTCCGCCACCTGCCGGGTACACCGTACCTGCGCGCATCCGTGGGGGCGTGGTCAAACGAAGAGGAACTCGAGCGCCTGGCGTCCGCGGCCGCAAGGCCGTCGGTGCGAGCCTCGCAGACCGCTCAGAAGTAGAAGTACTGATTGAAGCCCTTGTAGGTCGGGATGCTGTACCAGTGCTCCTTGAAACCGGACGCGAACACCAGCCTGTACTTCTGGCGGCCGGGCGGGTTTCTGAAGTTGGGGCTTATGGCCAGGCAGAAACGTGCGTTTCTGCAGGACTTGCGGAGCTCCCAGAAAGGCGGGTTGCCATATCCGTGTAGGTATCCGCTGGCCACCAGCTTGAAGACCTGCTTGTCGCACCGGATGCCTGCTATCGAGTAGAAGAACTTGCTGTTGGGGTAGGTGTACCCAACCGGCCAGCACCGCACCTTGGCCTGCGCTTCCCCCGCGCCCGGAAACGCGAACCCGACCGCCAGGCAGAGAACGGCTGCCACGCCCACGACGCGACGGGGCAGCTTCGCGACCCGACCTGCTCCCGCCTCGCTCCCCATGTGGCGATTCTTCCACGGTCCCCGAGAACGAAACATCAGCTCCTGACCGGTGGGCTACTTGTCGGTCATCACCACGAT
>DASZCV010000084.1:0-11569 GCA_035942755.1 Thermoleophilaceae bacterium | reverse complement strand
CTTCTCGGCCCCCTACATTCGCGACGAGATGCTCGATCGGGGGGTGATGGTGGAGACGCTCGAGACCGCCACGAGTTGGAGCCGGCTGTCAGATCTCTACCGGGCGGTGGGCGATGCGCTTCGCGACTCCCTCTCGGCCCGGGGCACGGCGCCGCTCGTGATCTGCCACGTGTCCCACCTCTACCGCTCGGGCGCCTCGCTCTACTTCACGTTCATCGCCCGCCAGGAGCTGGGTGCCGAGCTCGATCAGTGGTGGGCTGCCAAGAGCGCGGCCTGCGATGCCATCGTCGCGGGCGGCGGCACCGTCACCCACCATCACGCCGTTGGCCGGGACCACGCTCCCTGGATGCTCGACGAGGTGGGCGAGCTGGGCCTGGAGGCGCTGCGGGCCACCAAGGAGCGGCTCGACCCGGAGGGCATCATGAACCCGGGCAAGCTGCTCCCGGACGAGGCCTGAGGCGCGGCTGCCTAGGGCTGGGGCTGGGTGCCGCCCTGCGCAGTTGGCGGCGGGGGTGCCACGAAGTCGGCGATCCTCCCCCGCAGCACCGACCTCCCGGAGTGGCTCGCGTCCTCGTCCGCCTTCTCGCGCGAGATGTCGATGAAGTCGAAGCGCGCGAAGTCGGCCGCCAGGGGTGCCACGCCCTGGTAGATGCCCTGCTGGTTGGTGACCTGGGCGCCCAGGGAGCGGGCGTTGGTGTCGCTGTTGTAGAGCCAGACCTCGTAGGCCTCGCGGTTCTTGCTCGGGACGAGACGCGCCTGGACGATCAGCTGGCGCTTCTTGCCCCGCTGCGCTATCGCGGCCACTCCCGCGCCCTTCGCACCCTTGACGGGCTTCAGCGCGAGCTGTCCGATCACGCGCGGGCCCGCCGCCTGCTCGCCCTTGGCGTCGGCCTTCTCGTTGCCGTCGTCTCCGGTGAGGACACCGCCGGGCCAGACCAGGATCGCCAGCAGGGCCACCACGGCGAAGGTGGCGGCCCCCGCGATCCGCCGGCGGAGCACTATCGCGCGGGCTTCGGGCGAGAGCTCCCGGCGCGGCGCGTCGTCGCCGTCGGACGCGGAAGCGCCCGCCTCGGTTTGAGCCTTTTCCTTCTTTACGCGCTTGGGCGCGGGAGGGGCGCCGGCCTCGCCGGTGGGGATGGTCGGCAGGTTGCCGGCGTCGTAGAACTGGTCGAGCGAGTCGAGCAACGAGCGAGCCCAGCCGCGGGCGGTCTCCGAGCGGCGTAGGTGGCCTCTCGTGGAGGCGGACTCCGATCCCGATTGCTGTCCGAGCAGGTAGTCCGCGATCGGGCCGCGCCACTCCTCGTCCACCTGTGAGGCGCTCACGGGGGACAGGGTCACGAGAGCGCTGCGGGCCAGCTCCTTTACCCGGGCGGTGGACATGCCGAGGGTCTCGCCGAGCGCCTCGTAGGTCTGGCCCTGCCTCAGCACCAGCTCGATGATCGCGCGCTGCTCCGCGGAGAGCTGGTCGAAGGTGGCCATGAGCGGGGAAAGATAGCCTGCGGTTGATGACCGACGACCACACCGACCTGCGCGAGCGCTCCGCTCAGACGCTGGACGGTGTACTGGGGTTCGAGATCCTCGAGGCCGGCGAAGGGCACGCGCGCGGGCGCTTCGAGGTCACCGACGCGGTGCGCCAGCCGTTCGGTGTCGTCCATGGTGGCGCCTACGCGGCGATGGCGGAGACCCTGGCCTCTGCCACCACGTACCTCGCGGTGAACGACGGAGGCGACATCGCGGTCGGCCAGTCAAACCACACGAGCTTCCTGCGCCCGGTGGGAGAGGGCACGGTGCAGGCGGAGGCGCGCTGCAGGCACCGGGGGCGGACGAGCTGGGTCTGGGAGGTGGAGTTCACCGACGGGCAGGGCCGCCTCTGCGCTCTGTCCCGGATCACGCTGGCGGTGCGCCCCGCGCCGGGCTGACGGCCCGGGCCGAGCCCGAGGCGCCTCCTGTCTAGGGCCCGGCCCGGCTCACGTAGCGGTTGGTGATCGGCAGGCGGCGGTCCCGGCCGAACGCCTTGGTGGACATGCGGATTCCGGGCGGAGCCTGGCGGCGCTTGTACTCGGCGCGGTCCACCATCCGGATCACGCGCTCCACCTCTTCGGCCGCGTAGCCGAGGGTCACCAGCTCGGCCGCATCGAGGTCCCGCTCCACATAGCCCGCCAGGATCGCGTCGAGGATGTCGTAGGGGGGAAGGGACTGATCGTCGCGCTGGTCGTGGCGCAGCTCGGCCGACGGCGGCCGTTCGAGCACGGAGGCGGGCACGAGATCCTCCTCTGACTGCTCGTTTCGCCATTTCACCAGCCGGTAGACAAGCCCCTTGAAGACGTCCTTCAGCACGGCGAACCCACCTGCCATGTCCCCGTAGAGCGTGGCGTAGCCGACCGAGAGCTCGGACTTGTTGCCCGTGGTCAGCACCAGCCAGCCGAACTTGTTCGACAGCGCCATCACGAGGTTGCCGCGGATGCGGGCCTGCAGGTTCTCTTCCGCGATGTCGGGCTCCCGGCCCTCGAAGGCGCCGCTCAGGACCTCGTCATAGACCGCCATCGCCGCCGCGATGTCGAGCTCGATCAGGTCGGCTCCCAGGTTTGCGGCGATCGTCCTGGCGTCCGCCTGGGTCTCGCCGGACGAGTACGGCGAGGGCATCACGACGCAGCTCACCCGCTCCGGTCCGAGCGCGTCGGCGGCGAGCAGGGCCACGAGCGCCGAGTCGATCCCGCCGGAAAGCTGTATGACCACTCGCTCGAACCCGTTCTTCTCGGTGTAGTCGAGCAGCCCGAGGCGCAGTGCGGCGTAGGCCTCCGCCTCCGGGGCCAGAAGCGCGCCTATCGGGCCTCCGAGGCCGGCGGCCTGACCGGACGGGACCTCGAAGGAGCCGAGTGGCTCGGCCAGCCGCTCGTGGGAGCCGCGCCCGCGGCGCACAGCGGTGCGGTGGCGCGGATCCCGTAGTCGGGCGGCCGCCACCTCGCCGGGGTTCAAGGTGCAGAGCATGAGTTCCTCCGCGAACTGGGGGGCCCTGGCCAGGAGCTGGCCGTCCTGGTCGATGGCCACGCTGTGGCCGTCGAACACGAGCTCGTCCTGACCGCCGATCGCGTTGCAGAAGAGCACCGACACGAGGTTGTCGCGGGCGCGCTGCACGAGCATCCGCTCCCGCTCGAAGCCCTTTCCGAGGTGGTAGGGCGAAGCGGAGAGGTTGACGATCACCTCCGCGCCCGCCAGCGCCTCGTCCGTGGCCGGCGGACCGGGCTCCCAGATGTCCTCGCAGATCGTGACGCCGAGGGTCACGCCGTTCAGCTCGAGGACGGCGGGCCGGGAGCCCGCCTGGAAGTAGCGCTGCTCGTCGAAGACGCCGTAGTTGGGCAGGTGCATCTTGCGGTAGACGGCCGCCACCTCACCGTCGGCGAGCACCGCGGCGGCGTTGTAGACGTCGTCGGTGCGCTCGGGGAACCCGACCACGGCCACGATGCCCCGCGTGCCCGCCGCCAGCTCCTCGAGCGCTGCGCCGACCGCCACGAAGAAGTGCGTCTTCAGCAGCAGGTCCTCGGGCGGATAGCCGGTGAGGGCGAGCTCGGGAAAGACCACGACCTGGGCGCCCTCGTCGCGCGAGCGGCCGATCAGGTCGGCGATCTGCGCGGCGTTGCCGTCGATGTCGCCCACCGTGGAGTTCATCTGCGCGAGCGCAGCGCGCAGCGGCTCGGTGCTCATGGCGAGGAGTATGCCCTCAGGGAGGGGTGCCCGCGGCTACGCGCCGACGGGCGCGACGATGGCCTGCGTGCAGTCGGCGAGCTGCCGGGGAGCGATCTGGAAGAGGCTGTGACCGTCGCCGCCCGCGGCCCAGACCATCTCGTGATCGAGCAGTTCCTCGTCGAGCACCACCGGCAGGCCATGTCCGAACGGGGGTACGCCGCCCACTGAGAAGCCGGTGGCCGCACGGACCTCCTGGGGCGTGGCGGCTCGGACCTCTGCCACATCGAAGATCTCGGCGAGCCGCTCGGGGGACACCCGGTGGGCCCCGGAGGCGATGCACACCACAGGGTCGCCGTCTGCCACGAACACGAGCGACTTCGCTATCTGCGCGGGCGCGCAGCTCACGGCTCTGGCCGCGTCCTCCACCGTCGCGGTGGAGTCCTCGAGGCGCTTGACCTGGACCTGGAGGCCAAGGGCGCGCGCGGTGTTGATCACTTTCTCTCGCATGTCGTGCCGGTTGATGGAGTCAGCTCTCAAGAAGGTTATTCGGCCGGTAGGCCGGATTGGATGAGCCCGCCCACCGAGCACGTACCTGGGCCGCGCGTTGCAGGCGGAAGCATGTGTGACCGCGATCACACTCCCGTCCGACGCGGCGTCTATCTTTCGCGGTCGTTCAATTCGGCCTCGCCGAACCTCGCGCCCTCGTGGGCGCGTGGACGGGGAACCCACTGCCGCCACCAGGCGGCCGGGGCGAATCGGCTGGTGATCCAGCCGTAGCGCTGCGCATGCAGCGCGAGCCCGACAGCTAACCCCGTAGGCAGAGGAGGCCAGGAAAGGCATGTTTGAGCACGCATCTGACAATGCGTGGCCGCGGGCTGTTGCTCGCAATTTCGGCCACGTGCATGATTCCGACAGGGGCGGTGTCCGCCGAGGTCTCCGGGGGCGCCGGTGCCCCGAGCGTCGCCGGTGGACCGAACGCCGCGATCAGCATGGCCGGCGCCGGCAAGAGCCAGAGGGTGCGATACGGCAAGCGCCTGGCAATCAGGGGGTTCGTGAGCCCCCGCGAGGCTGGCAGGCCCGTGAAGCTGGAGCACGCCATCCGCGGCCGCTCCTTCCGGACGGTGGCAGCCACCAAGACGGGCGCCGACGGGTCCTACCGGTTCAGGGTCAAGGCCAGGCGTTCTCGCTCCTATCGGGCCACCACGACCGCCAGTCCGAGCGGCGCCGCGACTACCACCGCCGCCCGCAAGGTGACGGTGGTGGCCCGGCTGGTCGGCCGATCGAGGCGGCACCTCCTCGGCGGACGCGCCTTGGCGGTCACGGGCAAGCTGGTGCCGCGGGTGTCGAGGAGGGCGGTGCGCCTGCAAGTGAGGACCCGGCGCGGGTGGAAGACCGTCGACCGCACCCGCACGCGGGCCCGCGGCCGGTTCAAGGCCTCGTTCAGGCCCCAGCGCGCCGGTGTCTACCGGCTGCGGGTGCGCTTCCCGGGGGACAGCGCGGCCGCCGGCGCCAGCGACCGCCTCAAACGGGTCTACGTGTACCGCTCGGGACACGCGTCCTGGTACGGACCCGGCCTGTATGGCAACAGCACCTCGTGCGGCGGCGCCCTCACCGCCGCACGACTCGGCGTTGCCCACAAGTACCTGCCCTGCGGCACCCGGGTCACCTTCCGGTACCGGGGGCGATCGGTGACGGCGCCGGTCATCGACCGCGGCCCCTTCGCCGCCGGCCGGGAATGGGATCTGACGGCCGCCACCAAGCGACGGCTGGGATTCGGCGATGTGGGGGTGGTGTGGTCGACGCGCTAGGGGCGGGGGGCGGGGAGGTGGTCCTCCCCGTGGCACTCCCTCGGTCGGGCTACGTCACATGCTCAGGCGTAGCTGGTCTTCCGCGGCCCCGGGCTCCTTCGCGCCTTCGTCGAGTCCCGCTACGCGGACACCCAGGAGGCGTACGGGACGCTCTGGGTCCAGTGCTTGCAGGAGATCGAGGGCGACCTTGGCCACCGTCCCCTCCTCGTTGGTGGCCCCCGGCAGGGTGCGGGCCCGGGTGTGGGTGGAGAAGTCGTCCAGGCGTACCTTGATCCCGATCGTCCGGCCGCCGCGGCCGTGCCGGGCGAGGTCGGCGCACAGCTCGCCGGTCAGCTGCCGGAGGATCGGCGCGAGCGCCGCGACCCCTTGGAGGTCGTGGTCGAAGGTCGTCTCGCGCGACTCGGACTTGCGCAGGCGCTCGGTCTCGATCGCGCGGCCGTCCTCGAAGCGGGCCAGCCGCCCGAGGTGGGGACCAAGGCGCTCGCCGAACCACTCGACGAGTGCGGCATCAGAGACCGACCCGAGGGCTTCCAGGGTCCGTACGCCGCGTGTCTCGAGGCGCTCCACGGTCTTTGGCCCGATGCCGGGGATCATGCCCGGCGAGCGGTCGGCAAAGCGCTCTCGCGCCTCCTCGGCGGTCAGCGCGAGGAACCCGTCTGGCTTGTCGGCGTCCGAGGCCACCTTCGCCACGAGCTTGCTCGGCCCGATCCCTATGGAGCACCCGAGGCCCGTGGCCGCCGTGACTGCGGCCTTGACGCGTCGGGCCGCCGCCTTCGGCCGCTCGATGTCCGCGAGATCGAGGTAGGCCTCGTCGAGTCCCATCACCTCGATTCGCTCGACCTGCGCTGCAAGGACCTCCATCACCTGCAGCGAGCGTGCGCGGTAGTGGTCGAAGTCGGGTGGGATGAAGACCGCGTCCGGGCACAGCCGGCGGGCGCGAGATGCCGGCGTGGCCGAGTAGACGCCGAACCTGCGCGCCTCGTAGCTGGCTGTCGTGACCACGGCGCGGGGGCCGCTTCCCGCCACGACCACCGGAAGCCCCCTCAGCTCCGGGCGCCGCTGCAACTCCACGCTGACATAGAAGGCGTCCATGTCCACCAGTGCGTAGGCATAGGGCGAGGCGGTCATCCCGTCAGCCTATGAACCCGGGCGGCGGCAGGTGGCCGGCCGGGTGACCCTGCGCGTTAGAGTGCGCAGCGTCGCGCGAGCCGCGCGCGGGTTGCAAACCGGACGAGGAGGCGAGAACGTGCTGAGCGACTACCTGCGCTCGAAGGCCGAGTGGCGTCGCCGGCAGGAGAAGGAGTACCCGAACGACGAGCGCCACGAGCGCTCGGCGATGGCCCTCGAGGCGCTTGCGGACTACGTCGATGGCCCCGACGTCTCGCAGACCGTGATCGACCGGCTCGGCCCGCACCTGTTCGATGAGGAGACGCTGGGAGGGGAGAGGACCGAGCGAGCGGTGAGGAAGTACGGCATGGGCACCCACATCACCACCGACCACCACGCGGCCTTTCTCGACGAGTTGGCGGTGCTGAGTCAGTTCGACGCCTACGAGCACGCGATGGAGCACGGCGAGGACCCCAGCCACACGCTGGTTGGGTTCGAGCTGGAGGCCGCCAAGGACGGCGTAGTGCTCCCCCGCCGGTACTTCGAGATTCGGCTGCACTCCACCCAGGACGAGCTGAAGAAAGCGGTGGAAGGCCACCGCGCCAACCCGCTGAAACCGGGCGGGCCTAAACAGGTTGGCTGACGGAGCGCACGACGATCTCGTTCACGGCCACGTGCGCGGGCTGGGAGACGGCGTACACCACGGCGCGGGCGACGTCGTCCGGCTCGAGCGCGCCGGCCGGGCGATTGTCGAAGAACGGCGTGTCCACCGCGCCCGGCTCGATCAGCGTGACCCTGATCGGGGAGTCGGCCACCTCTGCGCGCAGGCCCTCTCCCATCGCCGTCACGGCCCACTTGGTGGCGGAGTAGAGCGAGCCCGGCAAGGCGCGGCGACCGGCCACCGAGCCGGTCAGCAGCATGTGACCGGCGTTCCGCTCGCGAAAGTGGGTGAGCGCCGCGCGGATCGACAGGGCGCAGCCATAGACGTTGGTGTCGATCATCGACTTCCAGTGCTCCACGGTCTCCTCGAGATAGCCGCGCTTGGCTCCGAAGCCCGCGTTTGCCAGCGAGGCATCGAGCTTGCCGACCGACTCGACCGCCGCGCCCACGGCGGCCTGCTGGGCATCCCAGCTCGTGACGTCGCACTTGACCCAGATGGCGGTGTCCTCGCCTCCCAGCTCCGACGCCAGCGCCCTCAGCTTGTCCTCGGAGCGGGCGGCCAGCACCACTCTCCATCCGGCCTTGACCACGTGGCGGGCCGTGGCGGCGCCGATGCCGCTGCTGGCGCCGGTGATGAGCAACACGGGAGACCTGGGCATCCGCGAGTTCTAGCACCCGCCGAGGCGTTCACGGCGCGGCTCCGGCGCGGGCGTGGTCGGCCACGCCGGTGGGCAGCCAACAGCGCCGCTCGAGCTCTTCGACCAGGCGAACGTAAGGCTCGAGGAAGTACTCGGTGCGACCGGGACGTGGCTCGATGACCTCGCGCACCCGCACCATCTCGGCGGCTGTGCTGGCCACGCGGGAGCCCTCCGAAGCTGCGAGAACCGCCATCCCGACGGCTGACTCGTCGCACTCGAGCAGCCGCACCGGCCGTCCGAGCACGTCGGCTCGCAGCTGGCAAAAGTAGCGGCCGCGAGTCGAACCGCCCGTCAGCGTGAGCTCCCCGCCGATGGGCGCCCCGAGCATGTCCACATAGTCGAAGCAGAGCCGCTCCACGAAGGCCATCCCCTGCAGCAGCGCGGCGAAGTGCTCCGCCTGGTCTGCGGGCCGGCCGAGCATGAAGCCCTCCGCGTCCGGCGCCTCGAAGGGGAAGCGCTCGCCGGCCGACGCGAGCGGGTAGGCGAGCACGCCGGTCTCCTCGTGCTCTGCGGCTCGCCGCCCCAGCTCATCCAGATCACCTCCTGGGAAGCTCGCCGACAGGACGCCGGCCCCGGTGCTCGAAGCGCCGCCGGGAAGCCATCCGTCGTCGGGCGAGCGGTGGCAGTAGAGCGTTCCGTTGGGGTCACGGACAAGCTCCGGCGAGGCGCCCTTGAGCGCGAGCGTCGTGCCCAGTGCCGAGTTCCAGCTGCCGTGGCCAAGCGCTCCGGCGGCGAGCTGGGCCGAGCAGCTGTCGGTCATACCGGCGATCACAGCGGTCCCGGCTGGGATCCCCGTCTGGCGGGCGGCCTCCTCGCAGACCTCTCCGAGCCGCGAACCCGACCGGACCACCTCGGGCATCATGCCGGCGGGGACGCCCAGCTCCGTGAGCACGTCGTGGGGCCACGAGTCGTTCAAGAGGTCGTAGCCGGTCTTGAGCGAATGGCTCGAGTCGGCGGGCACGTCGCTTCCCACCAACCGGCGATTGATGTAGTCGGCCTGATGCGCCAGGCGGGCGTGGGGGAGGAGCTCGCTCCTGTGGTCGATCATCCATGCGAGCTTCGGGAGGCCCCAGCTCGGCTGCATCCGGTAGCCGAGCGAGCTCCAGACCCCCTCACCGATCTCGTTCACCCGCCGCGCCTGCTCCGCCGCGCGCGAGTCGTCGTACATCATGCCGTCTGTCACGGGAGCGCCTTCGGAATCCACGAGCAGGATCGTGCCCGAGGTGGCATCGGTTGCCACGCCTCGCACCTGCTCTGGGCGCATGCCCCCGAGCGCCGTCTGGCAGGCGCCGGCCAGCGCCTCCCACCATTCCCGCGCGTCCTGCTCGTGACAGGGGCCGCTCCTCTTGCCCGAGAGCGGCCGGGAGCCATGTCCCAGCACCTGCCCATCGCAGGAGATCACGAGCGCCCGCGCGCTCTGCGTGCCCAGGTCGAGTCCCATCCACACCGGCTCCTCCGGGCTAGACGGGCGACTCATGACCTCACGTTATTCGACGCGATGAGCGCGACGGTGCGGCCGTTCGAGCTCTCACCCTCCTGAGTAGGCCCGACACACCGACGGATCGCCGCTCCTGTAGCCACGGAGCCAGGCCTGCCGCCGCTCGTCGGGGGTGCCGTGGTGCTGGGGGCTCAGATACTCGAAGTCGCCCACGGCCTGGGCCGTGCTGAGGGCCTCCTCGACGTCGCCGGGCTCGAGCTTGCCGGCCCGGTACACCGAGTTGCCCCAGGAGCCGGCCATGCAGTCCGCCTGCAGCTCGAAGGGCTTGGCGGCCAGGCGGCGGCCCTGCTGGAAGAGCCCGAGCTCCTGCTGCACGTTGTGCCCATACTCATGCGCGACGATGTAGGCAACGCCGAAGTCCCCGATCGCGCGCCCCTGCCCGGCGCGCTGCCCGGGGAAGTCATCGCGTATTCCCCGCAGGATTCCGGCGGCGAATGCCTGGCCGATGTAGATCGTGTCGTCGCCCGGACAGTAGAGCGCGGCGTCGCCGTCGGCCACATGACGGCACCCGGTGAGCACGCGGTCGCCGGCGGCGATCCAGCGGTAGGACACGCGCGGCTCGTCGATACCGGAGGCCCTCAGCGTCGTGGTCCAGTAGGAGTCCACCGATCGCAGCACCTCGGTGAGGAAGGCCTCGAGGCTCGCCTCGCCCCGCCGCGGCGGACGCGTCAGCTCGCCGGCCGACGGGATCGCCTTCTCGAGCCGGTCGAGCGTCTCGCGGACGCGTTCGGCCAGCCGATCGCGCAGGCGCTCGGCGCGACCGCGCAGGTCGCGGGCGTTCTGTCGAAGCTCATTCGCCCGCTGGCGAGCGTCGTTTGCCAGGCGCTCTGTCTCGCCCTCCCCACAGCCGCCCGCCGCGGCGGCGAGCACGATCAGGGCGATGGCAAGGCGGCGGCGGGCGGGCACCAGCACTCCATACCCCGTCCAGGAGTGTCGAAAGCACGCCGGGGTGCCGCCACGAAGGCGCTCGGGTCTGGGATACGGTTGCGGCGGTGGAGGATGCAGCGGTCGGTACGGCGCAGCCCCCTTCGACGAGCTACGGGGAGCGTCCGGACCGGGTCAACATCGCCTAGGGCGAGCGCGCGAGGCCTTCGCTCCCTCCTAGGTGCTGGGCTGCCACTTGGGCCCTTGCCTCGGCTTGGCAGAGCACGAGTCAGCTTTTTCAGTGACCCGCTAAATCCGGCTGGATGAGTTATACCCCTAACTGACTGGGTAGGCCCTTTCTTAGAGGGTCCGGGCGGTACCGGGCCCTTCACTGCGACAACGGAGGAGGGTAGAGCCATGCTCGGGACGGCAAAGCGGAGCTCCGTCCGCATGCTCTGTCTCATTGGGCTGGCAGCGGCCGCGCTGACCCTCACTGCACCGGCGGCCTTCGCCCACAACTCAGACGGCTGCTCCTGGTCGCGCGAGACCGGGATGAGCTTTGACTTCACGGACGAATGTCACGAGCACGACCACTGTTGGCACGCGATCCGTGAGCGCGTGGGCTCGATAAAGAACGATCCCGGAGCGCGCAGGGACTGCGACTTCGCCTTCATGGACGCGATGTACGCGGAGTGCCTGGACCGCTGGAGCGGTTGGGACCCACGGCGTCAGTCCTGCATGCTTGCGGCAGATGTTCGCTTCAACGGTGTCGTGGCCTGTAGGTGGTGCGACTGACCTGAGGCGCATGTAGGTGAGTCGAGCAGGCCGACCGGGCACCCCGCCTCCCAGACCACGTTCCACGGTCGAAAGTCGCCGTGGCAGATGGCCTCGCCGGCGCGCGGCGGCTAGAACGGACCCGTAGGGTCACCGTCATGGACCGACGCACCTTCACCACTTGGATCGAGCGCTACGAGGCGGCGTGGCGGACCGCCGGCACCGCCGTTCTCGACCACCTGTTCGCCGAGGACGCGACGTACTCGCCAGCGCCGTTCGACGAGGTGATGACCGGCCGAGCCGCGATCGCCGACTTCTGGGAGGCCGAGCGCGACGGGCCCGAAGAGATGTTCACGCTCTCGGCGGAGGCTGTCGCCGTCGAAGGCGACACCGGCGTCGCGCGGGTTGAGGTGACCTACGGCGACCCGCGGGTCCGGCGCTACCGCGATCTATGGATCGTCGCCCTCGGCCCGGAC
>DASZCV010000083.1:0-10231 GCA_035942755.1 Thermoleophilaceae bacterium | reverse complement strand
TGCACGCCGCCGCCGGAGGGGCAGGTGTGACCATCTAGGATCGCTCACGGAGCGGCAGGGGTCTGGTGGCCCGCGCGGCCTTCAAAGCCGTTGGGGCGGGGCAGCCCCCCGCTTGGAAGGTTCGATTCCTTCGCCGCTCCGTTCTGTCCGAGGCGGTGACCTTCGACGCACAAGTTTTTGACGGGGAGCGGATTCGCGCCTAGTTTGGAGCTGCCTCCAGCGGGAGGGGCTGTCCGCAGACAGGGCAGGTCAAACGGACGCGTCGCGGAACGACGTGGAAAGGACTCGTACACGATGAATCGCAGGACTGGTCTTGCCGCCGCCACTTCGCTCGCGCTGATCGTCGCGGCGGTGGTGCCGGCGGTGGCGGCCACGCCACGCAACGCGACCCTGACCGCCAAGGGCGGCACGGTCTTCAAGCCGAACCGCTTCATCGGCGATGGGATGCGCTTCGGTCGCGACGTCACGACCATGAAGTCCGGAGGCACGCTGACGATCAGGGACAGGACCCGCGAGCCGCACACCTTCTCGATCGTCAGGAAGTCGCAGGTACCCCGCACTGCCAGGCAGGCCGAGCGGTGCACGGTGTGCAGGGAGCTCGGTATTGCCCACGGCATGCCGGAGAATGGAGAGGGCCCGCCCACGATTCCGGTCGTGGACAAGGGAGCAAAGGGGTTCAGCCAGCCAGGCGAGACCGTCGCCTTCGGGCCGAGGCAGACCCTGAAGGTGAAGATCACCGCCAAGGCAGGACGGACGCTGCACTTCATCTGCGCGATTCATCCGTGGATGCAGGGCAAGCTGGCAGTCAGGAAGTAGCCGGCGCGTCAAGCCGACAGCCAGCCGGTCGCGGCGTCTTCGCCGCGACCGGCCGCGGCCCCGCTGACGGCCCTCGAACGGTCAGGGCGTCGTGTGTTCGCGGCCGCTCGCCGCCCCCGCCGCGAACTCCGCTCAGCCGGCCAGGCCGTGTTCGAGCGCTCCCTTCACGGCGGCGTCCACGGCGTTCAGCCGGTAGAGCGCAAGCGCCTCCGGCGAGCGAAACCGCCGGCCCGGCAGGCCGTCGGGGCCGTGATGGCCGAGCACGCAGTGGCAGAGTGCCAGCAGCTTGTCCTTGGGAAAGCCCTCGAGCTGCGCCGCCCGCTCGGCCATCAGCTGCTGGCCGAGGGTCAGGTGGCCGATGAGCGCGCCCTCCTGGCTCAGCTCGATCGAGGCGCCCAGCTCGAACTCCCGCGTCTTGCCGGCGTCGTGGAGGATCGCCGCAGTGATCAGCAGGTCTGAGTTGAGCCGCGGGTGCAATGTGCAGGTCTCGAGTGCGAGCGTGGCCACCGCCACCGTGTGCTCGAGCAGCCCGCCGAGATAGGCGTGATGGCCCGCCCGTGTGCACGGGGTCCCGCGCAGCGCCGCGCGGAACTCCCGGTCGCCCATGAAGGCGTCCAGCAGCCGCCGGAGATCACGGTCGTAGACCTCCCTCGAAAGGTGCTCCAGGAAGCCGTCGAGCTCATCCACGTCGCGGAAGGCCACCGGCAGGAAGTCGGCGGGGTCGAGGCCCTCGTCATTCGCTCGTCTGATGTGGGCCACGTCGACCTGCAGCTCGTCCCGGAACCGCTCGACCCGCCCGCTCACGTGCACGAGGTCGCCGGGGTCGAACAGGCCGGCGAGGAAGTCCGCGTTGCGAAAGGCCCGCGCCGGGATGGCCCCCGTCCGGTCGCGTAGCTCGAGCGCCAGGTAGGTCGAGCCGCTGCGCGCGGTCAGGCGGTCCTTTCGCGAACATGCGAACACGCCGTCCACCTGGCTGCCCGCGCGGAGCTCCGCCACCGTCGTGCGATGGGAGGACACCGTCGCCATGCGCCCATCTTGGGTTGCCGGCCGGACCGAACGGAACGCTCGCTCCGATACCGTGGGGTAGATGAGTGACCTGACTTGGAGCAAGCGACCGGTCCTGCGAAGCCCCGTGCTCGTGGCCGCCTTCCACGGCTGGAACGACGCCGGCGATGCCGCCTCGGCGGCGTTGGAGTTCATCCGGGCCCAGTACGACACCGTCGAGGTGGCCACGATCGATCCAGAGGACTTCATGGACTTCACCTCGGTGCGTCCGCAGGTCAAGGTCGTGCAAGGAGGCACGAGGGAGATCCTCTGGCCCGACTCCACCCTCTCGACAGCCGAGGTTCCGGGTGCCGACGGCGACCTCGTGATCCTCCAGGGCGTCGAGCCCTGCCTGCACTGGCGCCGCTATACGGAGACCATCATCGAGGCCGCACGGGCACTCGACGTGCGGATGGTCATCACCCTGGGGGCACTCCTGAACGACGTGCCCCACACCCGTCCCGTGTCGGTCACCGGAATCGCATCGGACCCCGCGCTGGTGGACCGGCTGGGGTATGAGGGCACGAGCTACGAGGGACCCACAGGCATCACCGGCGTCCTTCACCACGCGTGCGCCGCTGCGGGGCTGCCCTCGGTGAGCCTGTGGGCCTCGGTCCCCCACTACGTCGCCGCCGCGCCGAACCCGAAGGTCGCGCTCGCACTCGTACGGGGATTCGAGGGCGCGGCCGGCGTGGTGGTCGACGCTGGCGAGCTGGAGTCCGCCGCGGAGGACTACGAACGCCAGGTCAGCGCCGCGGTGGCCAGTGACCCCGAGGTGAAGGCCTTCGTGGAGCGCCTCGAGAGCGCCGTGGACGAGGTAAGCGACGAGCGGCCGCCGGAGAACCTGCCATCGGCGGACATGATCGCGAGCGACTTCCAGCGCTTCCTGCGCCAGCGCGGTCCCGGGGCGTAGGCCTGCGCCCTTGGGGCGCTTGCGCTGGAGCTACTTCTCCGCCGCCGGGCAGATGATCCGGTAGTCGCAGAAGGGGCAGATCTCGGGCGAAGGGGTCGGCTGGAACTCCTGACGCAGGATTCCGTCGCCGATCGCCTTGATCGTTTCGCGCACCCGCTCCAACTGCTCCTCTGAGTGCTCCACCGGGACCCTCTCGCCGGTCATCACGTAGAAGTAGCTCTGCGCCGATGTCTCGAGCCGCCACGACTCCCGCGCGCCCATCTGGTAGACCGAGAGCTGAACGTCCTCCTGCAGCTGCTGCTCGGTCCTCGCCTTGCCGGTCTTGTAGTCGATCAGCTCGTAGCTGCCGTCGGGCCTCCGGTCGACGCGGTCCACCCGCCCCCGCAGCAGATGGGGCCCGAGGCTGAAGGAGAAGCTGCGCTCGAACCAGACGGGCTCGCTCTCCTCGCCCTGCAGCCCTTCCCAGTAGCGCTCGAGGGCATCGAGGGCGCGCTCGCGAAACTGCAGCTCGTCGTCTGACTCCCCGAAGCCGGCACGCCGCCACGAGCCATCGAACAGGTCGAACAGCTCCCGCCTGGTACCGCCCGTGCTCTGGTGGAAGCGCTCGAGCACCTGGTGGAGGACGATTCCGAACCGCTGGTTGATCGTCGGCTCCTGCGGGATCCGGAAGACCCGCGCGAACTTGTACTTGAGCGGGCAGATGCGGTAGGTCTCGATGTCCGAGGCCGACAGCATCAGACCCTCGCCGCGCCGCGGTATGAACGGGTCGAGCGAGGGCTCAGAGCCGGACGCCGAGCCGGCGGGACGCCGGTCCGGATCGCGGCCGGCGTCGCGCAACCAGCCGTCGAGCGCCGAGGCGGCCAGCATCTCGCGCTGCTCCCGGGTTGCGCCCTGGGCGATCAGCTGGTTGACCTCGTCGATCGCCTCGTGGAGCGCCTGCCCGGTCTTCGAGCGGTCGATCACCGCCGCCACCTTCACCAGCTCGAGGAAGCTGGCCACGGCGTTCGACACGTCAACCGCCGTGTCGAGGCGCATCTCGCCAAGGCGGCCTCCCACGCGCGAGACGGTGTCGAGCAGCTCGTCGCGCATGATGCGGAAGGTGGAGTGCAGGCCCTCAGCGGCCCCGAAGAGCTCCTCCTCGATCAGCTCCTGCTCGGCGCCGACGGCCGCGGCCGCCTCTTCGAGGAAGGGCAGGGGGCGCGCCGCCGCTTCGTTGGCGTTCTCCGCCCAGGCCAACACGAGGCTCTCCCGCGCCCGCGTCATCGCCACATGCAGCAGGCGGCGCGTGGCGGCTCCTGCGCCGGCGTCGTCGGGCAACCGCTCCCTCAGCAGCGCGTCCGGGACCCCCTCAGCGGGGTCGCCCACGGACATCAGGGTGGCCGACAACCCCAGCACGAAGACATGGTCGAACTCCGAACCCTTGAGGTCGTGCAGGCTCATCACGCGCACCGCCGGAGCGCTGAGCGGCGGTCCCGCCTCCGCCTCTGGCAGGCCCGAGTCGGCCACCGCCTTCAGGTAGCGGGCGAAGTCACGCGGCGTCGCCTGGGGCTCGCGGCGCATGTAGGCGGTGGCAAGCTCGGGGAGCCTCGCGATGTTGCGCAGGCGCTCGACCGTGTCGGCCTGCGTGGCGAACACCTGTTGCCGGCGTACCCCTACGCGCTCGATCAGGCGAAGCACGAAGGCGTCCGGCCGGCGGTCCTCGAAGGCGCCGAGTGCGGGGCGGTAGAGGCGCAGGAAGACCTGCGCGCGGTCCCGGCCCTCCGGGGACAGCCGGGGGCCCTCGAGCGCCGCCGCCACCGCGGCGGGGATGTCGAGCTTGCGCCGCCGCGCCAACTGCGTGAGGCGCGCGATGTCCACCGAGTGGAGGCTCACCGGAGGGCGCGAGAGAGCGCGCACCGCGGCGCCCGAGTCATTCGGGTCGGCCAGCAGCCGCAGCCACGCCAGCACGTCGCGCACCTCGGCGCGGCCGAAGAACGCCGTCGAGCCCGTCAGCCGGAGGGGCACCGCTCGCTCCTCGAGCGCTGCAGCCATCACCGCACCGTCGTCCTTGACCGACCTCACCACCACGGCGATCTCATCCGGCGGGGCGCCACCCGAGATCAGCTGCTCCACCTCCGCCGCCACGGCCTGGGCCTGTGCTCGCTCGGAGGCACAACGCCAGAAGCGGACGCGGCCGCCCCCGCTTGCGGCCCGCGGCGCCTGACCCGGCTGCGTGTCCACCACGGCCTCGGCGGCCTGCAGGATCCTTCGGCGCGACCGGTGGCTCTCCTCGAGGCGCACCACCGCCGCCTCGGGGAACGCCTTGTGAAAGTCGTGAAGGTTCTTCTCGGAGGCCCCGCCGAACCGGTGGATCGACTGCCGTGGGTCGCCCGCCACGCTCACCTGCCGACCCTCCTCGCAGAGCAGTCCGAGCACCATGCACTCGGCAAAGCCCGAGTCCTGATGGTCGTCCACGAGCACGTGCGCGTAGCGGCTCGTTACCCGCTCGCGCACATGCGGCTTCTCGTGCAGCAGCTGGAAGGCGCGCAGCAGCAGGTCGCCGAAGTCGAGCGCGCCTCGCTCGGCCAACAGCCGATCGTGGTCGGCATACACGCCCGCGAACTCCAGCTCGCGGGCCACTCGCGCCCGCGCGGCGTCGTCTCCGTCAGATGCCTCGGAGGAGCTCCGCTCGGCGTGCGAGCGGAGCTCCTCCGGGGAGATCATCTCCTGCTTCAGCCGGTCGATCCGTGACACGAAGCTCGCCAGCAGCGGCGCCGGGTTCCCGCGTATCTCGTGGTGGCGCAATCGCAGCTCGGCGATCTGGTCGAGCAGGAGGGCCACGCGGTCAGCAGGCGTGACCGGGACGAACGCCGGATCGAGCCCGGCCTCGAGGGCCTCGTCGCGCAGGAGACGCGCGCAAACGGACCTGAAGGTGCCCGTGTGAAGTTCCTCGTAGGGGGGCGTGACGAGCTCCTCGAGGCGCTCGCGCGTCTGGCCCGCCACCCACGGCGAGCAGGCGATGAGCAGAACTCCCTCGGGCCTCAGCCCCTGCTCCACCAGCCAGCAGAAGCGCCTCGTGAGTACGTGGGTCTTGCCGGTGCCGGCGCCTCCCAGCACCATCAGCGGCCCCTCGGGGTGAGCGACGGCCGCGAGCTGCGAGCGGGTCAGGCCGTCGAGGGAGTCGGGCATCCTGTCCTCGAGTGTATGCCGGGGGCTCGCGCCGCCGGAGCCCCCCGCCGCTCTTGCCCTACGGCTCCGGTGGCGGGTTCGGGTTGTCAGGGCTCAGCCTGCGGCTTGCGACCCCTGGCCCCTGCGGGGCCACGGTCGCCCAGACGCCGACCCCGCCCGTTACCGGGGGGCGCGCCTAGCGCCGAGTGCCGAAGGTGGTGGTGTAGGTGGCCGCCACCGGGGCGTTGCTCGTGGGGGTGCTGAAGACCACTCCGACGCCGACCTCGCGGAAGCGACGGTTGAGGATGTTGCGCCTGTGACCGGGGCTGTTCATCCAGCCGACCACCGTCTCGCGCGGCGTGCTGCGGGATCCGATGCCCCAGGCCAGGTTCTCTCCGACAAGCCAGTTCCTGACCCGCCCGAGGTAGCCGGTCGAGGTCAGCCGGTCCACCACGTCGAGCCCTGCCTTCGAGACGTGCTCGAAGTAGCGCTCCTCGATCATGTCGCGCGTGTGGGACAGGGCGGCTCCGGAAAGGCGCTCGTTCACCCGCAGTGAGCGCATGTCGCGCCGCGCCCGCTCGCGGTTGATGAGGCAGACGGTGGCCTTGGAGAGCTCCGCCTCGGAGCCGGTGCCGGGTCGGGTGTTGGCGTCGGCGCAGCGGGAGGCGGCACTGGCCCCGGCCGGGAAGGCCGACAGGGCGACGCATGCCAGGAGGGCCAGCAGGAGGGCTTGGAGGCGGAGGGTGCGCATGCTTCATGTCTCGCCCTCCTGGCCCGGTCACCGGTTCTCGGCGCCCCGTGGGTGGACGGATGGCCGAGCGCGCCGGCATGAGCGCTCACCAGGCGCGGTTGTCCGGGAGGCCTGACGGCCTCGGGCGGTTGCCGGCGAGACCTGACGCCTGGCGCAATTTCTCTCTCTCGGGTTGCCCGGGCGGCCATCCCCGGTACCTTGCATCTCATGCCACGTGCGATCTGGAGTGGCGCGATCAGCTTCGGCCTGGTGAATATCCCGGTGAAGTTGTTCAGCGCCGCCAAGAAGAAGACGGTCCGCTTCCACCAGCTGGACAGCGCCGACAACTCCCGCATCCAGCAGAAGCGGGTAAATCCGAACACGGGTCAAGAGGTCCCCTACGAGCAGCTCGTGAAGGGATACGAGCTCAGCCCCGACCGGTACGTGGTCGTGCGCCCGGAGGAGCTCGAGGCCGTGGAGGCCAAGAAGACCCGCACGATCGACATCGAGGACTTCGTCGAGCTCGACCAGATCGATCCGATCTACTACGACCACCCCTACTACCTCGCCCCCGCCGAGGGTGCCGCCAAGGCATACGCACTGCTGCTGCAGGCAATGAAGGACGCGGGCAAGGTCGGGATCGCGCGAGTCGTGATCAGGTCGAAGGAGCAGCTGGTTGCCATCCGCCCCCGGGACAACGTGCTGGTGATGGAGACGCTCCTCTTCGGGGATGAGGTCGTGTCCCCCTCCGAGCTCGGGGAGCTTCCCGGGGTCGAGGAGCTGAAGGCCGGCGAGCGCGAGGTGGACATGGCCCGTCAGCTGATCGAGTCGCTCTCCACCGACTTCGACCCGGACAGCTACCGGGACGAGTACCGACAGGCCGTCCTCGACCTGATCGAGCGCAAGGCCGAGGGGCATGACGTGGCGATCCAGTCCGCCCCCGAGGCGCCCGAGGAGGTGCCGGACCTGATGGCCGCCCTCGAGGCCAGCATCGCGTCCGCCAAGCGACAGGGAGGCGTGGCAAAGGACCCCGAGAAGCGCAAGTCCCGCGCCAAGGGCTCGTCGGGGAACGGCTCGAAGCCGCGCCCGTCCGGTGCGAAGGGGGCCTCCGGTGGGAAGGGCTCCTCCGGCGGGAAGGCATCTTCCGGCGCCAAGAAGAAGCGCACCGCCGCTAAGAAGTAGGTGGCCGGGCAGGCCGTCGAGGTCGAGGTCGAGGGGCGCCGTCTGCGGCTCTCGAACCTCGACAAGGTGCTCTACCCGGCAACCGGGTTCACCAAGGGCCAGGTCATCGAGTACTACACCCGGGCGGCGCCGTACGTGCTGCCCCACCTGAGCGGGCGCCCGCTAACGCTCAAGCGGTACCCGAACGGCGTCGAGGGCGGCCACTTCTACGAGAAGCAGCGTCCCTCCCACGCCCCGGAGTGGGTGCGCTCGGTGCCGATCGTCGCCGGCGGCCGCACGATCGACTTCGTGGTCTGCGAGGACCTCGCCACCCTGGTCTGGCTCGCCAATCTCGCCGACCTGGAGCTCCACCCCTCGCTGTCGTTGGCCGAGGAGGTGGAGCAGCCGACCGTGGTTGCCTTCGACCTCGACCCGGGTCCTCCCGCGACGATCGAGCAATGCTGCACCGTGGCGCTGCTGCTGCGCGACACGCTTGGACAGCTGGGGCTCGACTGCTTTGCCAAGACCTCGGGGTCAAAGGGGATGCAGGTGTACCTGCCGCTGAACACGGAGACCACCTATGACCAGACGAAGCCGTTCGCGCACGGACTCGCCCGCCTGCTCGAGAGCCGCGAGGAGGAGCTCATCGTCTCGGTCATGCGCAAGAGCGAGAGGCACGGGAATGTGTTCATCGATTGGAGCCAGAACGATCGTCACAAGACCACGGTCGGGGTCCACTCCCTCCGGGCGCGGGAGCGCCCGACCGCTTCGACGCCGCTGCGGTGGGAGGAGGTCGAGGAGGTAGCCGGCGGGGGAGATCCTGAGGCGCTCGTCTACGAGTCCTCCCAGGCGCTCGAGCGGCTGGAGCGACACGGCGATCCCTTCGCCCCCGTGCTCGCTCTGAAGCAGCGCCTGCCGGATCTCTGAGCGTCCCCAGCTAGCTTTACGTTCCGGATGGTGGACTGGACCCTGGCGCGTCAGATCGCTCGCTTCGCGGCGCGCTCCGACGACGTGCCCGCCCTCGGCCTCGACCTCCCTGCGCTGGCGCGGGAGATCGAGCCCGATGTGATCGCCCATGCCAGGCTCCAGCCCGCCGGGGCGGCGCCGAGCGCCGAGGTGGTCGGCAGGGGCGCCTGGGCCGAGGCCAACCTCTCCTCGCTCTCCACGCTGCTCGAGCCGGTCACGGGACGCCTCGAGGACAGGCTGGCACGCGCGGGCCCGTTCGCCGGAGCCCTGCGTCTCGCCACCGGCGTCACGGTGGCCGCCGAGGTAGGCCTCGTCGTCGGGTACATGTCCCAACGCGTGCTCGGCCAGTACGAGCTCGCGCTGCTGGCGCCGGACACCCCGCCGCGGCTGCTCTTCGTGGCCGCCAACCTAGAGCGCGCCGTCTCCGAGCTCGACGTGGATCAGGACAGCTTCCTGCGCTGGGTCGTCATCCACGAGCTCACCCACGCTCTCCAGTTCGGGAGCGTTCCGTGGCTGCGCGGGCATCTCGGCGGCCTGCTGCGTGAATACCTGGAGACGGTTGACGTGCGCATCGAGCGCGGAGCCGCCGGAGGGCTTCCCTCCCTGCCCAACCCCACTGAGCTCGTCGAGCGTTTTAAGGAAGGTGGTCTGGCCGCCCTCGTGCAGACCCAGGAGCAGCGCGCCATCGTGGAGCGGATGCAGGCGGCGATGGCCCTGATCGAGGGGCATGCCGAGCACGTGATGGACGCCCTCGCCCCCAAGCTCGTGCCGGAGCACGAAGGCCTGCGTGAGGCGATGTCCCGGCGTCGTGCCAGCCGGTCGGCCCCGGAGCGGATCCTCGGCCGCCTCCTCGGTATGGACATGAAGCTGCGTCAGTACGAGCTCGGCAAGTCCTTCTGCGACGCCGTGGTCGCCGAAGGCGGCATCGAGGCGCTCAACCGGGCCTGGACGGGGCCCCCCGCGCTGCCGACGCGCGAGGAGATCGAGCAGCCGGTCATGTGGCTGGGTCGCACAGAGGCCCCCGCCGCGCCGGTTTCCTGAGCGCGCGCGGCTCCGTGCCGAGCACCCCTGGGGGTGGCAAGTGCCCCCGAGGTGGCAAGTATCCCTTTACGGGGGGTATGATGGTCTTGCATGGCAAGCGGGCTATGGCCGATGTAGACCTCGCCTTAATCGGGCATGTGCGGGATCATCCGTCCGATGGAAGACCCCGCCACAGAGCCGGGCGCGACCGGACGGCGCTGGAAGGTCAGTGTTGCGCTAGTCGCACTCGGTGCGATTGCCCTGGCTTACGGCTTGATCGCTCAATACGCGCCCGGTGTCTACGCTGGCGCGGCACTCATCGTGATCTTCGGTTGCGTCGCAGCGGGGGCGCGCTCGGTCGAGGGTGGCGCCGACCCCATTCATGGCAAAGCTGAGTTCGACGTGACTCCACCCCCGGACCAAGCGGGTCGGAG
>DASZCV010000082.1:0-15407 GCA_035942755.1 Thermoleophilaceae bacterium | reverse complement strand
CCCTGGACGAGGACTACCCGCGAATCTACTTCACGCGCGAGCGACATCGGCGCAATCGCGCCTACTTCGGGCCATTCTCGAGCGCCAAGCGGGTACGCGAGACCCTCGACCTGCTCGGCAAGGTCTTCCAGTACCGCACGTGCGAGGGCAGGGAGCCGGGTCGTCAGTCGGGCAGCCCGTGCCTCGACTACTTCATCAAGCGCTGCCAGGCGCCGTGCGTGGGGTATGTGTCCAAGGAGGAGTACCGGGCCAACGTCGACACGATCATCGCCTTCCTCTCGGGCCGCTACCGCCAGATCGAGCGCGAGCTCGACGAGGGGATGAAGCTGGCCGCCGCCGATCAGGAGTTCGAGGTGGCCGCGCAGCTTCGCAACCGCCTGAAGGCGGTGCGCTCACTCCTCGAGCGACAGCGGATCACCAACGAGGCGGTGGGCACGCTGGACGCCATCGCGGTGGCCGCCGAGGAGACCGACGCCAACGCGCAGGTCTTCCAGGTTCGAGACGGGGTGCTGGCCGATCGGCAGAGCTTCTACTTGGAGAACGCCGCGGCCCGCGACGAATCGGAGGTGCTGGAGGAGTTCGTGCTGCAGTACTACGCGAGCGCACTCTCGATACCACCGCAGGTCATCGTGTCGCGCGAGACCGCGCGGACCGAAGTCCTCGAGGAGGCGCTGAGCGAGCGCCGCGGGTCCCCGGTCGAGGTGCGGCCGGCCGAGCGGGGCGACAAGCGCCGCATCTTCGAGCTGGCCGAGCGCAACGCCCGCCTGGCGCTGGACCAGGACAGGCTGCGCTCCGAGCGGCGCCGGACCCGTCGGATCGAGGCCCTCGACGGGCTCCAGCGGGCGCTTGGAATGCCGCAGATCCCGATGCGGATCGAGTGCTTCGACATCTCGAACCTCGGCGAGACGCACACCGTGGCGTCGATGGTGGTCTTCGAGGGAGGCGCGCCGAAGAAGGCGGACTACCGGCGCTTCCGGATAAGGGAGGCTGCACAGGACGACTTCGCCGCAATGGGCGAGGTGCTATCTCGGCGGATGTCCCAGTTCCGCGCCCAGAAGGAGCTCTCACCCCACGAGAAGGAGTTCGACGCGAGCTTTGCGGCCCTCCCCGCGCTGATCGTGATCGACGGTGGCAAGGGGCAGCTCTCCTCGGGTCTGGCGGAGCTGCAGGGCTTCCAGGCCCTGGGGACGGTTGTCATCAGCCTCGCCAAGCAGCTGGAGGAGGTCTTCATCCCCGGCCGGCCGGCACCGCTTCTGCTGCCGCACGAGAGTGCTCCGCTACAGCTGCTCCAACGCGTCCGGGACGAGGCGCACCGCTTCGCGATCGAGCACCACCGCACCAGGCGCGACCGTGCCATGACCGGCTCGGTGCTCGACGATCTGCCGGGGGTGGGTACCACTCGAAAGCGCCTCATCCTCAAGCACTTCGGAACTCCCGAGCGCTTCCTGGCGGCCAGCCGCGAGGAGCTCGAGGCGGTCCCGGGGCTGCCCGGCAAAGTGGCCCGCGACATCCACGCGCACGTCCACAAGACGGGGTAGGCGGACCGCTCCGACGCGGTCGGTACAAAGGCATCGATGCGGGACTTCGTGGTCATCACCGGTTTCTCAGGCGCCGGCAAGTCGCAGGCGATGGCCTGCTTCGAAGACGCGGGGTACTTCTGCGTGGACAACCTGCCACCGGAGATGATCGGGCAGCTTGCGGACCTGTTCGAGCACGAGGGGTCGAAGGTGGAGAACGCGGCCGTCGTGTCCGACGTGCGCGGCGGGCTGTTCTTCGACGGGCTGGTCCGGATCCTCGACGAGCTGGTCGAGCGCGGCACCCCGTACCGGTTGCTGTACCTCGAGGCGGGGGAGGAGGTGCTGGTCGCCCGCTACAAGGAGACCCGCCGGCGCCACCCGCTGGCCGAGGGTGCCGTGGGCGCGGGTGACCCGGTGGGGGGGTCGGTGATGCGGGCCATCCGCGCGGAGCAGGCCCTGCTCGAGCCGCTGCGCGAGCGGGCCGACGTCCGCATCGACACGAGCGACCTGAGCGCGAGCCGCCTGCGCAAGGTGGTCGCCGACAAGATGCTTCCCCGCGGCAGCGTCGGGAAGCTGGCCGTGACCTTCCTGACCTACGGGTTCAAGCACGGAGCCCCACGCGACGCCGACCTCCTGTTCGACGTCCGCTTCCTGCCGAACCCGCACTACGAGTCCGAGCTGCGCGACCTGACCGGACTCGACGACCCGGTACGCGAGTACGTCGAGGGCTCGGAGGGCATCGACGAGTTCTATGGTCACCTCATCCCGCTGCTCGACTACCTGCTCCCCCAGTACGAGGCGGAGGGGAAGGCGCACCTGACGGTGGGGATCGGCTGTACCGGTGGCCGGCACCGTTCGGTGGTGATCGCCGAGCGGCTGGCGCGCCAGTACGAACGCCGCGCCGACCTGCTCTTGGACGTGGTCCATCGCGACAGCGCCAAGCCGCCGAGGCAGGCCTTACCCCGCCGATCCCCGTCCCCGGAGGATCGCTCGGCTATCCGACCGTGACGCGCCGCCGGATAGGGCGATAGAGGATCTCCGTCGGAGGCGAGGCAGGAAGCCGGGCCCGGGCAACTCAAGGCCTTGCTTTAGCCGATAGATTCTGGGTACCTCGATCCCGTCCCCCGGCGAAAGGACTTCCACATGGCCCTGAGGGCCGGCATCAACGGCTTCGGTCGCATAGGCCGCAACATCTTTCGGGCAGCCCACGACCGCGGCGCCGACATCGACTGGGTCGGCATCAACGACATCACCGACACGGAGACGCTCGCCCACCTGCTCAAGTACGACTCGGTGCTCGGTCCCTTCCGCGGCACGGTCGAGGCCACCGAGGACGGGCTGATCGTCGATGGGGACGAGCTGCGCGTGTTCGCCGAGAAGGACCCGGCCGATCTCCCGTGGGGCGATCTCGGCGCCGAGGTGGTGATCGAGTCCACCGGCCTCTTCACCGACCGCGACAGCGCGGCCAAGCACCTGACGGCCGGGGCCAAGAAGGTCATCATCTCCGCCCCCGCGACCGACCCGGACGTGACCGTCGTGCTCGGCGTCAACGACGACGCCTACGACAAGGACAAGCACGAGGTGATATCGAACGCCTCCTGCACCACCAACTGCCTGGGGCCGGTCGCGCGCGTACTGCACGACTCAATCGGGATCGAGTCCGGCATCATGACCACGATCCACGCCTTCACGGCCGACCAGCAGCTCCAGGACGGCCCGCACAAGGACCTGCGTCGCGCGCGGGCGGCGTCGGTCAACCTCGTGCCCACCTCGACGGGAGCCGCGAAGGCGATCGGCCTCGTGGTGCCCGAGCTCGACGGCAGGCTGAACGGGATCGCCGTGCGCGCGCCGGTGCCGGTGGGCTCCATGGTCGACCTCACCTTCCGGCCTTCCCGTGAGGTGTCCGCCGAGGAGGTGAACGACGCGGTCGCGCAGAAGGCCGACGCCGGTGCGCTCGAGGGCATCCTGCAGTACACGGAGGATCCGATCGTCTCGAGCGACATCTCCGGGTCCGCCTACTCGGCGATCTTCGACTCCGAGCTCACGATGGTGATGGGTGAGAACCTCGTCAAGATCGTGGCCTGGTACGACAACGAGTGGGGCTACTCCCACCGCTGCGTCGATCTGGCGGAGCGCGCGCTCCTCGGCCTCGGGCAGCCGGTCGCATGATGCCGGCCACCACCTGCCGGTGAAATTCGACAAGCGCAGCGTCCGCGACCTGGACATCCAGGCGGGCCAGCGTGTGCTCGTGCGCGTCGACTTCAACGTCCCGCTCGAGGACGGGAAGGTGACCGACGACTCCCGCATCCGAGGCGCGCTGCCCACGATCGAGCTCCTGCGCGAGCGCGGGGCTTCGCTCGTCCTGTGCTCGCATCTGGGTCGTCCCGAGGACCGGGAGCCCGAGACCTCGATGAGGCCGGCCTCGGAGCGGCTCGGCCAGCTGATCGACGCGCAGGTAGTGCAGGCCGAGGCGGTGGTGGGCGACGAGGTGCGCGCCGCAGCCGAGCGCCTCGATCCGGGGGAGGTGTTGATGCTCGAGAACACCCGCTGGGAAGCCGGGGAGAAGGAGAACGACCCCGACCTCGCGCGCGAGATGGCGTCCCTCGCGGACGTGTACGTGAACGACGCCTTTGGCGCCGCCCACCGCGCGCACGCCAGCACGGCCGGGGTGGCGGAGCACCTGCCCTCCGCGGCCGGTGAGCTGCTCGAGCGCGAGGTGGTCACCCTGCGCAAGATCGTGGAGGAGCCCGAGCGCCCGTTCGTGGTGGTGCTGGGCGGGGCGAAGGTCTCGGACAAGGTCGCGCTCATCGACCGCTTCCTCGATGTCGCCGACGCGATCCTGATCGGCGGAGCCATGTGCTTCAGCTTCTACCGCGCGCAGGACAAGCCCACCGGCGAGTCGCTGGTCGAGGAGGAGGGCATCGACCTGGCCCGCAGTGCGCTCGAGAAGGCGGAGAGCTCGGACTGCCGGCTGATCCTGCCCGTGGACCTCGTGCTCGGCAAGGAGTTCGACGCCGACACCGAGCGCCGCGAGCTCGACGGCACCGAGGTGCCGGACGGCTGGATGGGCCTGGACGTGGGACCGCGCACGGTCGAGAGCTACACGGCCGAGATCGCCAAGGCGGGCACCGTCTTCTGGAACGGCCCGATGGGGGCGTTCGAGATGGAGCCCTTCGCGGCGGGCACCCGCGGCATCGCGAAGGCCGTGGCCGAGGCGCCGGGGACGACCGTCGTGGGTGGCGGCGACTCAGCGGCCGCGCTGGCGGATTTCGGGCTTGCAGAGGAGGTCACGCACCTCTCCACCGGTGGAGGCGCCGCTCTCGAGTTGCTGGAGGGCAAGGAGCTTCCCGGTGTAGAGGTGCTCGACGATGCTTGAGCGCAGGCCCTACATAGCGGGCAACTGGAAGCTCTGGGGAACCCGCGCACAGGCGGGCGAGTACTGCCAGAAGCTGCTGGCCCTGCTCCCCGAGCCCTCCCGCCGGCCCGCAGAGGTCGGGGTATGCGTGCCGTTCACCGCACTCGAGGTATGCGTGAAGGCACTCGAGGGGTCACAGGTGCTCGTGCTCGCCCAGAACATGAACGCGGAGGAGACCGGCGCCTACACCGGCGAGATCTCCGCACAGATGCTGATCGAGTTGGGGGCCGACGGCGTCGTGCTGGGCCACTCCGAGCGGCGCCAGCACAACGGGGAGACCGACCGCGCGCTGCAGGAGAAGGTGCCGGCCGCGCTCGAGGCCGGCTTGAGCCCGATCCTCTGCGTGGGTGAGACCGAGGAGGAGCGCGAGGCGGGCGACACCGAGCGAAAGCTCCGCCATCAGGTGGGGGAGGGCCTTCAAGAGGTCCCGGACGAGCGCCTCGCCGACGTGGTCGTGGCCTACGAGCCGATCTGGGCGATCGGCTCCGGGCAGGTCGCGACGGCCGAGCAGGCGCAGGAGGCGATCGCCTTCGTGCGGGCGCTGGTGGGTGGGCGCTCCGAGGGGGCGGCACGGGCGATCCGGCTGCTCTACGGTGGCAGTGTGAAACCTGAGAACGCGGCCGAGATTCTCGCTCAGACGGACGTCGACGGCGCGCTGGTGGGCGGCGCCAGCCTGGATCCGGAGGGTTTCGCCCGCATCGTCGCCGCGGCCGGATGACCCCGGCCCCAGGCCCCGGCGCGCCACCGGTGCCCGCAGTGTGTTTGGTGATCCTCGACGGCTGGGGGGTCGCTCCCGCCGGCCCGGGCAACGCCGTCGCCCAGGCCCACACCCCTCACTTCGACGCCTTGTGGGAGCGCCACGCGCACGGTCAGCTGACGGCCTGCGGCCGCGCGGTCGGGCTCCCCGAGGGCCAGATGGGCAACTCGGAGGTCGGTCACCTCAACCTCGGGGCAGGCCAGGTGGTGCGCCAGGATCTCACACGCATCGACGACGCCATAGAAGATCGGTCCTTTGAGAAGAACAAGGTGCTCCGCGCCGCCTGCGCTGCGGGGCGCGCTGCGGGGCGACTGCATCTGCTGGGCCTCGTGTCGGAGGGGGGAGTGCACTCGAGCGCGGGGCACCTTCGCGCCCTGATCAGGATGGCGGCGCGCCAGCGGGTCCCGGACATACTGCTTCATGCCTTCACCGACGGGCGGGACACCTCGCCGACCTCCGGTGCGGCCGCCATCGCGCAGGCCGAGATCTGGCTTGCGAACGTGGGTGGCCGGATCGCGACCATCACCGGGCGGTACTACGCGATGGACCGCGACGACCGGTGGGAGCGCACCAAGGTGGCATACGACGCGATCGTGCACGGCGTGGGCCAGACACCGCCGGTGGCGAGGGCCTCCGCCGCGGTCACCGCCGCCTATGAGGCCGGTCAGACCGATGAGTTCCTGACGCCGCTCGTGGGCGGGCAGGACGCCCGTGTCCGCGACGGCGACAGCGTGGTCTTCTTCAACTTCCGCCCCGACCGCGTCCGGCAGCTCATCCGCGCGCTCGGGGAGCCCGATTTCAGCGAGTTCGATCGCAGCGAGGCGGTGCGGCCGGATATCACCACCCTGACCGAGTACCAGGAGGGCTGGGACTACCCCGTGGCGTTTTCCCGCGAGCGCCCCAGCACCACGCTGGCGCAGATCCTGGCACGACAGGGCGTGGCCCAGCTGCACGCGGCGGAGACAGAGAAGTATCCCCACGTGACCTATTTCTTCAACGGTGGGGAGGAGAAGCCCTACGACGGGGAGGAGCGCTGCCTCATCGACTCGCCACGCGACGTCGCAACCTACGACGCAAAGCCCGAGATGAGCGCTCGGGAGGTCACAGACGCCTTCCTGGAACGGTGGAGGACCGGGGATTACCGCTTCTGCATCATCAACTACGCCAACCCCGACATGGTGGGCCACACGGGGGTGATCCCCGCGGCGGTCAAGGCGGTAGAGACCGTTGACGAGTGCCTCGGACGCGTGGTCGAGGCCGTCCACGCCGGTGGAGGCGCGTGCATCGTGACGGCAGACCACGGCAACGCCGACGACATGCTGCTGCCTGATGGAAGCCCTCAGACGGCGCACTCACTCAATCCTGTGCCGATCATCGTGACCGCCGACGTGGGCCCGCTTCCCGGCGGGGTGCTGGCAGACGTCGCTCCCACGGTGCTCGCACTCCTCGAGGTCGGACGCCCGCAGATGATGTCGGGCCGGTCCCTGGTGCCCGAAAAACCTTGATATACGCGGACTTAGGTTTTATACTCCTGAGCGCAACAGTTCATACAAGACTCGCGGAGGTGCGACATGAGTCTCTTGATGAAGCCAGAGCCGTTTTCCCAGGAGTTCGACCGTCTCTTCACCCGGCTGTTCGACACCCAGAACGCATCGCCCCAGCGGTGGGTGCCCGCCATGGACCTCACGGAGGCCGAGGACCATTTCGTCCTCAAGGCGGACCTCCCCGGGCTCAGTGAGGACGACGTCTCGATCGAGGTCCAGGACAACACGCTCACGATCTCCGGCGAGCGCAGCGCCGAGCACGTCCAGCGCGAGAAGGGCTGGCACAGGATCGAGCGCTCGTTCGGCCGCTTCAGCCGGGCGCTGACCCTGCCGGAGGGCGTCAACCCCGACGGCGTGAGCGCCGAGTTCGACAGGGGCGTCCTGTCGGTCCGGATCCCGAAGCCAGAGGCGCGCCAGCCGCGCAAGATTGCCATCGGCGCGGGCGGCAGCAGCCAGGCCAGCGGCAACGGCCAGCCCGCCGTCGAGGGCTCTGCCGAGGAAAGAAGCTGAGTGGGCCGGGGGGCTCGCGCCCCCCGGAACCCCCCGCGGCTGTGGTCTCCGACGGCTCCGGTGGCGGTCCCGGTGGGCGAGGGCTCCGGCCGCCGTCGCGACGGACGGCCCCTGCCGGGGCCGGCGTCGCCCCTAGCGCCCGCCGTCTTGGTCTGGCGCCGTGCTGTGGGGTCGTGAGGGCCCCGCGCCCAGCCGGCGCAACGGGGCCCAGCCGGCGGCCCGGGGCCAATCCTCCACCGCGCGGCCCGGGCGACCGTGGCCCCGGAGGGCCAGGGGTCGCAAGCGCAGCCTGAGCCCTCACCGACTGGGACCCGCCACCGGAGCCGTAGGGCAAGAGCGGCGGGGGGCTCCGGGGGCGCGAGCCCCCGGGTTAATCCCCGGGGGGCTCCGGGGGCGCGAGCCCCCCGGGTCAATCCCCCGGGTTGATCCGCCCCAGCTAGGGTTCCTCGGGGTGGCCGGCGCACTCTTCGAGGTAGACGCCCGCGACGGGAAGGCCCGCGCGGGCGTCCTGCGTTTGGCGCACGGGGAGGTGCGCACTCCGGCGTTCGTGCCGCTGGCCTCGAACGCCTCGGTGCGCGGGCTGGGAGCCGCGGAGGTGGCCGCGCTCGGGTTCGAGATGGTGCTCGGCAACACCTTTCACCTCTTCATCGAGCCGGGCCACGCCTACGTGGCCGAGATGGGAGGGCTGCACGACTTCATGGGCTGGCGGCGACCGATCATCACGGACTCCGGCGGCTTCCAGGTCTTCTCGATGGGCCACGGATCCGTGGCCGAGGAGATCAAGCGTCGCCGGGGCGCAGGGAAAAGCCGGATCCTCTCGATCGAGGAGGAGGGGGTGGCCTTTCGCTCCTACGCCGACGGGTCAGAGCGCTTCATGGGCCCGGAGACCTCGATGCAGGTGCAGGCCGCGCTCGGGTCGGACATAGCGCTCGCATTCGACGAGTGCACGCCCTTTCACGCGGACCGGGACTACACGAGCCGTTCGATGGAGCGCACGCACCGGTGGCTCGACCGCTGTACCGCCTGGCATGCCGAGCACGGGCCCGAGGGTCAGGTTGTGTTCGCGATCGTCCAGGGGGGTGTGCACGAGGACCTGCGAGCGGAGTCTTCGGCCTATGCCGCGCAGGCGGCGGTCGACGGCGTGGCCATCGGCGGGTCGCTGGGCCAGGAGAAGGAGCAGATGCGGGAGGTGGTCGAGTGGTCCTTGCGCGGGCTGCCCGTCGAGAAGCCACGCCACCTGCTCGGCATCGGCGACGTTGACGACATCCTGCACGGGGTTGCCGCCGGGGTCGACCTGTTCGACTGCGCGACTCCCACGCGGCTGGCGCGACACGGGACGGCGCTGGTCCCAGACCCAGCGCGCCGCTGGCGCCTCGACCTCAAGAAGGCCCCTCAGGCCCGCGGCAGCCGTGAGCCGATCGAGGAGGGGTGCCCATGCCCGGCCTGTCGCGACCATACGCGCGGCTATATTCACTATCTCGCCCGTCGCACCGAGCTCACGGCCGCGCGGCTCATCACCCTGCACAATCTGACCTTCATGGCCGTGCTGATGCGCGGGCTTCGCGAGGCGATCGGGCGGGGCACGCTTGCGGCCTACCGGACGAGCGTGATGGACGGCCAGGCCCCCTGAGGCACGTTTTGTCGGTTGTGCGTGGGGGTACATGAAGACACCCAATTCACGGAAGAGGAGGAAGGATGGACACAGGAGTCCTTATCGCGCTGATAGTCCTGGCGCTCGTGGTGGTGGCAGCCGCCGCCCTACTGGGCCGGCGAAAGAGCGCAGCTCGCAAGGAAGGCCTGCGCAGGGAGGCACATGAGCACCGCGAGGAAGCCACGATCCGCGGCTCCCGCGCGGATGCGCAGGACGCCGAGGCGCAGGAGCGCGCCGCCCGCGCGAGGCGAGAGCAGGCCCGAGCCGAGGAGCAGGCGGCGCTTGCACGCCAGGAGCGGCGCACGGCGAAGGAACGCCACGAGCACGCTGACCGGATCGACCCCGACAGCGACGAGGACCGCCGGCGCAGCGACCGGCCCACGAGGAAGGCGAGCGCCTAGCGGCGCCCGCCTCGCCGGGGAACGCCAACTCCTCGAATCGGCGGGGAGCGGGCGTTCAGCCTGGGAGGGGGCAGCGGCCAACGGCGTCCGTGCTCGCGCAGGAACTGCTTCAGGCCATCGATCTGCTGATCGACTTCCCCGCGGTCGACGGGCTCGATGCCGCCCCCTCCACCACCGCCGTCGTCTGCGGTGAGTAGGGCGAGTGTGATCGCCACCGCTGCCATCAGCACCGCGAGCACCGCCAGGAAGCGCCCGAGACCACGCTTGCGCCCGGACTGGCTGGCCTCGCGCCGGTCAGGCACCCGCCCGCCCGCCGGTACCGAAGCCGGGACGGGCGCGCCACGGCCGGTGGTGGGTGCTGATACGGGCGCCCCCCGACGGGTGCGTAGCGCCTGAGTGGGGGCCGTCATGTCGGCCAGGGCGTGCGTGGCGTCCGTGTCGTCCACGCCCATCCCCGCGGCCAGACGCCGCGTGACCTCGGTGTCGCGGCCCTCGAGCCCGGCGTCGAGGGCACGGGCCAGCTCCACGGCCGTGGGATAGCGGTCGGCGGGGTCACGCGCCAGGCAGACCAGGATCGCCCGGTCCAGCTCGTCTGGCACCTCCGGGCGGTGTGCCGAGACGGGGTCCACCGGTTGCTCGATCTGCTTGAGCGCCAGCTCGGTGAGCGACGAGTACTCATGGGGAAGCCGGCCGGTGAGGAACTGGTAGGCACAGACGCCGAGGGAGTAGATGTCCGACGGTGGCCCCGCCTCCTCGCCGCTTGCCTGCTCCGGGGAGAGGTAGGCCGCGGTCCCGAGCACGGCGCCGACCTGTGTCAGCCGCGTCTGCTCGGCCGCCTTGGCGATACCGAAGTCCGCCAGCTTGGTGGCGCCGGTCTCCCGGGCCACCAGGAGATTGCCCGGCTTGACGTCGCGGTGCACCACCCCCGCCCGGTGCGCGTAGTCGAGCCCGTGGCAGGCGTCGCGGACGATCTTGACGGCGTGGTCTATCTCGAGCCGCTTCTCGTCGCGCAGCACGTCGGCACAGGACGGGCCGTCCACGTATTCCATGACGATGAAATGCCGGTGGGAGTCGGCGTCCTCACCGGAGTCGAAGACCTGCACGATGTTCGGATGCTGCAGGCGGGCCGCCGCGAGGGCCTCTCGGCGAAAGCGGGCCACGAAGTCCTCATCCTCCGCCAGGTGCTCGGCCAGCAGCTTCACGGCCACCGGGCGCTCGAGCACCCGATCGGTGGCGAGAAAGACGGTCGACATGCCACCTGCGCCGAGGCGGCCCTCGAGCCGGTAGCGGCCCATGATCTCCCTCGGGGCGGCCATCAGTCTTCTGGCGCCGGCGGCGCGGGCTGGCCGCCGCCGTTCAAGTCCGGGACCTCGGTGCCTCCCGGCCGGCCGCCATCCCCATTCCCGTTGCCCTTGTCCTTTTCCTTGTCCTTCTCTTTGTCCTTGTTCGGCTTCTCCTTCTCGGGCACCGTCTCCTCTGGCACGGTCTCCTGCGGCACCGTCTGCTCGGGGACGCTCGGTGGAACGACCGGCTGCTGCGGTGCGGTGTCCGTCTCGGCGGGGGTGTCCTTCACGTCCGAGCAGCCCTCCCGGGTCAGCTCCCGCAGCCTTGCCAGACTGGCCTCGAGGGCCTCTCGCACGTCGGGATCGACGTCCTCGGGCAGACCCTCCACCGTGGCGTCGATCGCCTTGTAGGAGTCCTTCTCGATGTCCTGGCAGGCGCCGGCATTCCCGTTGCCCGTGCCATCGTCGTACCTGCGCTGCACCTCGTCGAGGCGCTTCTCGAGCGCGGCCACGGCGTCCGGGGGCAGCGGCTCGCCCTCCGGCGGGTCATCCGAGGAGCCGCAGCCGGCGGACAGGAGCAGGGCCGCGCCTGCAGCGAGCGCCACGAGGTGTCCGCGCCGAGGCCTCACTGCCCGAGGTAGAGCCGCTCTCCCAGGCTGCGCGGCAGTCCCGCCTCCACTATCGCCTCCGCGGCGTCGTCGATCGGGTACTCCACGCGGCGCCACTCGCCCGTCCAGGTGTCCACGTCGAGCAGCATCCACGCCGCGCGGGGGTCGCCGTCCCGCGGCTGGCCGACGCTCCCGGGGTTCACGAGCCAATCTCCCTCGGAGAGGTCGAGCACGCTTCCGCCCCTCACCTGCTCTCCGGTGACGTCCCCGTCGGCGCGGGTGAATCGCAGCGCCACGTGGCTGTGGCCGATGGCTCCTACGCGCTCCGACATCAGGTCCATGCACGCCTCGGCCTGCATCGCGGAGAGCACGTACTCCCAGACCGGGTCGCGCGGGCTGGCGTGGTAGAGGCCGATGGGGCCGCCGACCTTCAAGGGCTCGAGCGAGCCAAGGAAGTCCAGAGTCTCCTGCGTGGAGCTCTGTCGTGTCCAGAGTGCGGCCTTGGCCGCGGTGGGGGAGAAGTCTCCGATGCTGATCCGGTCGAGCACTCCCAGGTCGTGATTTCCCGCGAGGCACAGGTCACAACGCTCGGCTGCGAGCTTCACGCACTCGTCGGGCTGGGCCCCGTAGCCCACCAGGTCACCGAGGAACCAGATCGCATCCACATCATGGGCGTCCACGTCCGCGAGCACCGCGATGAAGGCGGGCAAGTTGCCGTGGACGTCGGTGAGCAGAGCGATCCTCGTGGGGGCGCCGTTACCCTCAGGGGCTTGCGCATCCGGCGACAGCTTCCCGCTCGTGGCGAAAGGCAGCTTCGTATGCGCGGGGCGGTCGTTCATGGCTCTGGCTTGCCGGTGGCGATCATCGTGGCGGTCGTGGCCGCGGGGACGGCAACGCTCATCCTCCGTCCCAGAGGCGGCTCCCTCGAACCCACCGCGGTCCTGACCGAAGCCTACTTCAGCCCCGCCCAGCTGGAGCGGGCAAGGGACTTCCGCGGACCCCAGCGGCTGCTCGGCCTGGGCGGGATCGCGCTGAGTGGGGCCAGCCTGGCGTTGATCGCCCTGCGCCCGCCGCGGCGCGTGCGCCGGCTGCTGCAGCAGGCGGCCAGGCGCCCGATGCGGGGAGCGGCGCTCACGGGAGCCGGTATCTCGGTGACCCTGGTCGGAGTCGGGCTGCCACTCGCGGCCTGGCGCCACGAGCGGGCGGTGGACGCCGGCCTTTCCACGCAGTCGCTGGGAGCATGGCTCGGCGACGTGGCCAAGTCCACGGCGATCGAGGCTGCCCTGGCCGCCCTCGGTGCGGTCGTGGCGCTGGCTCTCATCCGCCGCTATCCGCGCCACTGGTGGATTCCCGCGGCCGGCGGGGTGGTCGGCTTTGCCGCGCTCACCCTGTACCTGTCACCGGTCTTGATCGACCCTATCTTCAACAAGTTCGAGCCGCTGCCCAAGGGCAAGCTGCACTCGGACGTGCTGAGGCTGGCCGAGCAGGCGGACGTCGAGGTGGGCGAGGTGCTCCGCGTGGACGCCAGCCGCCGGACCACCGGCATCAACGCATACGTCGGCGGGCTGGGACACACGAAGCGAGTGGTGCTCTACGACAACCTGATCGAGGGATTCCCGCAGGACCAGGTGCGCTCGGTGGTGGCGCACGAGCTCGGTCACGTCAAGGGGCGTGACCTGCCACGAGGCCTTCTGTGGATAGCGATCGTGGCACCGGCGGGCACCCTCCTGATGCAGCGCCTGGCCGAGCGGTTCGCCCGCCAAGCGCCGCTCGGCGCCACCCGACGGCCCGGCGGCGGGGAGCGGGCGGGCCCGGCGGTGATCCCGGCCGTGGCCCTCGCCGTGGCCCTCGTGAGCTTCGGCCTCGGCTGCGCCGGCAACGTCCTCTCGCGTCAGGTCGAGGCCCGGGCCGACGCCTTCGCGCTCGAGCTCACCCGGGAGCCGGAAGCCTTCATCGCCCTCGAGCGAAGCCTCGCGCTGAGGAACATCTCCCAGCCCGATCCGCCGAAGTTGTGGCACCTCATCTTCGGCACCCACCCCACCACGATCGAGCGGATCGGCGTGGGGGAGACCTACGCAAGGAGAGACTGACGCGGAGCTACCGCTCCTCGTCGTCGTCGAACTCGGGAAGGTTCTTGATGCCCTCCCGCGTCCGCCACTTGGAGAAGTTGTCCTCCATGGCGTCGATCAGCTCGCGCATGAATCGCGGCGACAGGTTGATCCTGGAGACGACGACCCCCGGCACGGCCTCCTCCTCCACCTCGTGGTCCACGCGCGCGAAGGTCACGGTGAACTCGTAGTCGGAGTGGCTCACGTTCGCGAAGTTCGCGTAGTGGCCGGCCATGACCTCGGGGTCGGCATGGATGTCGAAGTGGCGGTCTCCGTCGGCTTCGGGCACGCCTCTAGTATCGCAGTCCCCGTGAGGAGTGCTCCTTGAGGATCCTGGTGCTGGCCGTCGGCCGGTTGAGACCGCCCTATGCCGACGACGTCCAGCACTACAAGAAGCTGCTCGCCGGGCATGCCCGGCTGGAGCTCGTGGAGGTGCGCGAGGACGAGCGGGTCCCGCGAAGGATCCCCGACCGGGCGTTCCTCTGTCTGCTGGCCTCGGACGGCACGGAGATGACCTCACCCGCCTTCAGCGACTTCCTCGAGGAACGGCGCCGGGAGGGGCGCGACCTGTGCTTCGTGATCGGGGGCCCCCGCGGGATCGACCTCTCGCACTGCGACATGCGGCTGTCGCTCGGCCCGATGACCCTGCCCCACCAGCTCGCGCGCGTGGTCCTGCTCGAGCAGCTCTACCGCGGCCACAAGATCCTGGCCCGGGAGCCCTACCACTACTGATTGCGCCCGTCCGCACGCCGATACGCAAGACTGAGCGGCGTGGGCGGGAAGATCAGGGAGGCGCGGACGGCACGCCGTGGCGCGCGGCGCGGCAGGAAAGTGCGGGCGGCGCGGCTGCTGCCGGCCGTACTGGCCCTGCTCGCGGCGGCGGCTCCGGCATCGGAGGCCTCGAGCCGCCAGCTCTCGATCATCCAGGACGATGCCGCGTTCCTCGGGATCTCGAGGCACGACCCGGACAAGGCCATGGAGGAGGCAAAGGCGCTCGGCGCCGACGTGGTGCGCACCTTCGTGGTGTGGAACGAGGTCTCACCGCAGCCGCAGTCACGGTCAAAGCCCGACGGCTTTGACATCGGCAACCCGGACTCGCCGGGGTATGACTGGAAGATCTACGACGACTTCGTGGACCGCGCGCGCCGCTACGGGCTGAAGGTCTTTCTCACTCTCACCCTGCCGATGCCCTACTGGGCCTCCGAGGAGCCCTCGGGCTGCCCTCATCACACTGGCGGGTACAGCTTCCTCGAGCTGTCGTGCATGTGGAAGCCCGACCCGGTCATGTTCGGCCAGTTCGCCCACGCGGTGGCGCGCCGCTACGGGACTCAGGCAGCCGGGTCCCACGGCGGCTCGGTGATCCTCTACTCGATGTGGAACGAGCCCAACCTCGAGCACTACCTCTTTCCGCAGAAGGCGCGTCAGAGCGGCCGCACGGTCGACGTGGCCGCCAAGCGCTACCGGCAGCTGTGGTACGAGGGCTGGAAAGCCATCTCGATCAGCGACGCCCCCCGGCGCAACGACGTGCTCTTCGGCGAGACCGCCGCGATCAGCTCACCGATCGAGACCCTCTACTCGGCCCTGTGCCTGGACCCCAAGGGGCGGCCCTACAG
>DASZCV010000081.1:0-3748 GCA_035942755.1 Thermoleophilaceae bacterium | reverse complement strand
GTCCTGGAGTCGACCACTGCTGAAGCGCGCGCTCGCGGGTCGGTCTTCGGCTTCACCGTCTCCGTCGCGTTGCGGGCCCTCGTCGCCTGGCTTCAGGGAGACGTCACGCGCACCGAGGCGGAGGCACGCACCGGGATCGATTTGCCCACCCTGCCTCCGTTCGTCAGGCCCTCCATCTTCTCGTACCTGGCTCTCGCGCTTACGGAGCGCGGCGAGCTCGACGAGGCGGAGTCGGCGATCACCGAGAGCGGCTGTGGTCCGTATCTTCCCGAGTTCGCCCACATGAATCTGGCGTTCTACGCCCGGGGGCGCCTGCGTCTAGCACAGGGCCGCTTCGACGAGGCGCTCGCCGACTTCCTCGAGCTGGGAGAGCGCAACGCGCGCCTCGCCATGCGCAATCCGGCCTTCCCGTGGCGCTGCGGCGCCGTCGAGGCCCTGCTGCGGCTCGGGGATGTCGCACGGGCGCGTCGCCTGGCGGCGGAGCACGAGCTCGATGCGCGGCACTGGGGAACCCGCTCGGCGGTCGGCGTGGCGCTGCACGCACAGGGACTGGCGGAGCAGCGAGCAGGTCTCGAGCAGCTGCGTGAGGCGGTGGAGCTGCTGGCCGCGTCACCGGCCCGACTGGATCACGCCCGCGCCTTGACCGACTACGGCGCGGAGCTCAGGCGGGCAGGGAAACGGGCCGAGGCCAGGGAGCCGCTGCGGCTGGGGTTGGAGGCGGCACGGCGCTGCGGCGCCCCGGTCCTCGTGAAGCGGGCGCACGCAGAGCTCTTGACCGCCGGCGCGCGGCCTCGGCGTCTGATGTTCAGCGGGCTCGAGTCGCTGACCGCTAGCGAGCGCCGGGTCGCCGAGATGGCCGCCGCCGGTCAGTCGAACCGCGACACCGCACAAGCGCTGTTCGTGACCGTCAAGACGGTCGAGAACCACCTGACTCGCGCCTACAACAAGCTCGGCATCGGCTCGCGCGAGGAGCTTCCGGGCGTCCTCGTGGATGCCGGGTGATCTCGACCGGCGGTCCCCAGGACAGAGCGTCAGGGTAGGCAACAGAAAGATTCGCGTTCACCACGCTGCACGGGCGATGGCTGCGCGCAAGCCGCTCGACTGCTCGCGCCGGGTTTTCGCTGCGAGCCCACCCGACTCCCCGCAAACCGGGTTATGAACCTCGATCTGAAGCCGTCAGCAAGGCTCCCGGCAGGCCCGCCGCCGTGGGTCCCTCCCGCCCTGAGGGGGTACGCTCGCGCCGCCCATGCTCAAGCGCATCGCCGACCTGACATGGCGACGACCCAAGCTCGTCCTCGCGCTGGTCGCAGCGTTTGCGGTGGTGGCGGTCGGCGTCGGGCGAGACGTCGAGGATCACCTCAAGGCCGCGGGCTTCACCGACAGCGCCTCTGAGAGCGAGCGGGCCACCGCCCTCCTGCGCGGGGCGCTCGGCTATGACGCCAACCCGGGCATCGTCCTCCTGGTGCGGGCGAGGAACGGGGGGAGGCTCGACACCGCCAGTCCCTCGGTACGGAGGGAGGTGCGCCGCCTGAGCCGCGAGCTCGCCACGGTGGAGCACGTCGGCCGTGTGGTCGACCCGCTTGACGACCCCCGGCGCGGGCGGGCGCTGATCGCGCGGGACGGGCGCTCGCTCGTGATAGCGGGACACCTCTCCACCCAGGATGTCGAGGAGGAGGGGGGGAAGGCCGCCGAGGACGCAAAGGAACGGGTCGTCTCGGAGGAGCTCGATGTGTCGACGGGAGGCTTTGCCCCCAGCTTTAACGAGGTCAACGACCAGACCCGTGACGACCTGACCAAGGCGGAGATGATCGCCTTCCCGGTGCTGTCGATCCTGCTGTTGCTCGTTTTCAGGGGCCTCGTGGCGGCGGCCATACCGCTGCTGATCGGCGTGATCTCGATCCTGGGCACCTTCCTCGTGCTGCGGGTGATGGCCACGCTGGTCGACACATCGTTGTTCGCACTCAACATCGCGACCGCGCTGAGCCTGGGCCTGGCGGTGGACTATGCGCTCCTGCTCGTGTCCCGCTACCGCGAGGAGCTCGAGGCCGACGGCGCGACGCGGGAGGCGCATCGGCGCACCGTGCTCACCGCCGGGCGCACGGTGGTGTTCTCCGGCTTCACGGTGGCGGTGGCACTCGCGGCGCTCGTTCTCCTGCCCCAGCGGTTCCTCTACTCGATGGCGATCGCGGGCGCCGCGGTAGGCCTGCTCACTGCCCTGATCGCGATCCTCGTCGTGCCCTCGCTGCTGTCGCTGCTCGGTGAGCGGGTCAACGCGCTGGCTGTGCGCCGCGGGCCCGCCGTGTCAGATCGATCGACGGGCTGGTACCGGCTCGCGCACTGGGTCATGCGCCGGCCGATTCCGGTGGTGCTCGTGACGTCCCTCGTGTTGCTGGCCGCGTCCCTGCCTCTGCTGTCAACGGTGCTCACCGGCCCGAGCGCCGAGGCCGTGCCCTCCGAGCAGCCCTCATACGAAACCAACCGCTACATCGAGGCCCACTACGACCGCGATGTGGCCGAGGCGGTCACGGTCACCCTCCGCGGCCGGACAAGCGGCCGCGACCTCGAGCGCCTGAGGTCCGACATCGCCGCCGTGGAGGGGATCGACCGGGCGCCGCCGTTCACCCGTGCCTCCGAGACGCTCGCGTTCGCCAACGTGGCCCCCTCGCGGCTTGCGCTGTCCCGGCCATCCCAGGATGCCGTCGACACGATCCGCGACTTCGACCCGCCCGGGGCTGCGGCGATACTCGTCTCCGGCAACACGGCACGTTTCATGGACCAGAAGCAGAGCCTGGCCGAGAACCTGCCGCTTGTGGTCGCGGTCGTGGCGCTCACGACGTGCGTGCTGCTCTTCCTGCTGACCGGCTCGGTCATCCTGCCGCTCAAGACCCTGATCATGAACGCGATGACCCTCGCGGCGACGCTCGGGATAGTCGTGCTCTCCTTCCAGCAGGGCCTGCTCGACGACGCGCTCGGCTACGCGGGCCCGGCGGCGATCGAGGTCACGAGCCTCGTGTTCCTGTTTGCGGTGATCTTCGGCCTGGCCACCGACTACGCAGTCCTCGTGATGGCCCGGATCAAGGAGCAGCACGACCTCGGCGTTCCCAACGAGGAGGCGGTGGCCGTCGGCGTGGGACGCACGGGACGCGTGATCACGGCGGCCGCCGCGATGATTGCCGTGGTGTTCCTTGCCTTTGCCGTCAGCTCGATCTTCTTCATGAAGCAGATCGCCGTCGGCCAGGCCGTGGGAGTGCTGATCGACGCCACGATCGTCCGCGCCCTGCTCGTGCCGGCGCTGATGCGGCTCTTCGGCGAGTGGAACTGGTGGGCGCCGGCGTCGCTGAAGCGGGTGCATCGGCGCCTCGGCTTTCAGGAGGCCTAGGTACTGGTAGTACCTGCGAGGACGCGGGTGGCGATCAAGCGCGGGTATGGCGGGTCATCCGTGGGTGCGGGAATAAGGAATCAACCATCTAGCATGGCGCGGTCATGGACGGCCAGGTAGCAGTCGGCGAGCACATCCTGAGGATCGGCTCCGAGCACGGAGCGGTCGTGACCTACGCGGCGTGGGACGCCAGGCCGCTCGTGCGGCCGAGGGTCGCTCCCGCACGCGCGCTTGCGGGAGACCTTCCCTCCCTGCTCGGCCGCTAGCGCGAGCTGCACAGCGCGCAAGGAGCGCTCGCGCCGAACGCGCCGGTCGAGATCCTGGGGGAGCCGGGGATCGGCAAGACCGCCCTGCTTCGCCACCTCGCAC
>DASZCV010000080.1:0-4187 GCA_035942755.1 Thermoleophilaceae bacterium | reverse complement strand
GCCATGTCCGGCTCGGGGCGAAGCCGGTCCTCGTCCTCGAGGCGCTGGGCGGCGCTCCGCCGCTGCCCTTCCCCGAGGCCCTCGAAGCGATCCTCAGGCATCGGCACGGGGCGCCCGTGGCCGCAGCGCGCGGAGGGAGGGCCTGCGCCGGCGCGGGCGGGCCGCCCGCAAGGCGTCCGCCAACTCGCGCACGAAGGGCCGCGGATCCAGGTCCCGAGGGCCGAAAGCACCGTGGGCCTCTGCCCAGACCAGCGCCGCCGGCAGGACGACCATCACGCCCAGAAGCGACACTCCCAGGTCCACCACGGTCAGGATGCCGAAGTCGCGCAGCATCTTGATGTCCGAGGCGATCAGCACCGCGAAGCCGGCGATGGCGGTGGCCCCGGAGGCGAGCACCGCCGCGCCGGTCGAGCCGTAGGTGAGCTCCATCGCCCTGGCGGGCGGGGCCCCGGCGTCGCGCTCCTGGCGGTACCTTGCGCTCAGCAACACGCTGAACTCGGTGGAGATCGCGATCACGAGCGCCCCGAGGGTCACCGACATGGGGTTGAGCTCCACCTTCAACGGCTCGGGCAGCAGCCCGAGCAGGAACAGGAGACCCGCCGACCAGCCGGTGGCAAGCGCGATCGGGATGAGCGGGACGGCCGCCTCGCGGCGGCTGCGCCTGAACGCCAGCAGCACGAGGAACACCGCACCGAGCGCAGCCAGGAGCGCAAGCGCCCGCCGCCAGGGCGAGGAGAGCTGCCCGTTTGCCTCTGCCGCAAGCACGGGGAGCCCGACCACCGAGGCCGTCACGCCCCGCGGCGGGTCGAGCCGGTCGGTGATCGCGTCGACCACTCGCTTTTGCTCCGCGAGCGACTGCAACCGGATGCCGAACGCCAGGTTCGCAACCTTGCGATCGCGCCGGATCACGCCTTGCGAGAAGTACGCCGGCACCGCATCGAGGAGGCCGTTCACCTCGGCCTGGTCGCGCTGGTCGACCGTACGCAGGATGGTCGGTAGCGAAAGCGCCGGGCACAGGTCGGGCGGATCCTTTGCCTGCGTGCAGCTCGACCCCTCCTTGTAGCCGGCCTCAGCGAGCACCCCTGCCTGGAAGCGCGACAACCAGCCGATCACCTCCGGTCGCGTGATGTCATCGGCGCGGACCGTCACGTCGATCTCCCCGGAGACCCCGGTCTCGCGTTGTAGCTCCTCCACGTCCTCGAGCGCCCGAAGGTCCTGGGGCACGAGCTCGCGGATGTCGGAGACCACCTCCGTCTGGGTGTCCGCGGCCCAGCCCACGACCGCCACCGCCAGGCCGATCGCAAGCACACGCCGGGGACGTTCGATCGACAGGGCCAGTGCGCGCTCGGCCCGCTCGATCGCGCCGAGCCTTGCAGCCCGGGAGCGGTGGGAGATGCGCCGCCCGGGGCCGGAGGCCCGCAGAGCGTCCAGAGCGATCCGGGCTCGCCCCCGGAGGCGCGAGAACGGCGGCGGGACATCCGCCGGGCGGTTACGGGATGCCCCGCCGAGGTGCACGAGCGATGCGAAGCCCGCGGTGAGCGCGCACGCGAGCGCGATCACGGTGCCGAGCACCATCAGCGCACCGAAGCCCCGCACCATCGGCACCGGCGAGAGCAGCAGCACGAGGAAGCCCGCGGCGGTGGCAAGCCCGGCGGTGGCGATCGTGGGGCCACCCACGGCGGCTGCCTCGGCGGCCGTCTCGGCCGGAGCGGCGCGGCCTCGCCGGCGGATCTCCTCGTGCCGGGCCTGAAACTGGATCGCGTAGTCCACCGCCAGGCCGATCAGCACCGGAAGCGCCGCGATCGAGGCCATCGTGAGGCCGCCGCCCGCGAGTGAGAGCGCCCCGAACGTCATGGCCGCGGCCGCCAGCGCCAGGGTCAGGGGCAGGAGACGCAGTCGCGTGCGAAACACGAGCGCCAGCGTGCCCGCCATCACGAGGATCGCCGCTCCGAGCAGCCACAGGATGCCCTCGCGGACGGCGCCCGCCAGCCCCTCCACCACCACGGGCACGCCCGTGACCACGTACCTGGCACCCCGCCTCGGGACCAGGCGCTGATCGCGCGTGACCTCTCGGATGAGTGCGATCGTGCGGCTTCGCTCCGAATCGGTCAGGTCGGGCCGCAGACGCACCTGCACGAGGGCGGCGTTCTTACTGGGGAAGAGGTAGGAGAAGCGCGACTTGGGCACGCCGACCCGCCCTCCGCGGCGATCGAAGACGAGCGCCGACACGAACTCCGGGCTGTCCACCGATGGCAGGCCCGTGATGCCATAGCGCAGGGCCAGTTGGAGCGCCTCCCGGGTGAACCGGCCCTCAACGAGCGATCGTGCGCTGGCGGCGAGCCGGCGCTGCTCTGACGGTGGGTCGCCACGCCGGGCCGAGGCTCTGCGCGCGGAGGCGCCCGCGCGTTTGGCCTCGCCGGCGGTAGCGTCCCGCCGGCGCATGAACTCATCGGTGATCTGGCCGGCGGCGGTGTTGATGAACGTGCCCGGCCCGTAGACCGCGCGCGCCGGCTTGAGCTCGCTGAGCTCGCGGCAGCCGGCCGGGAGCTTTCGCAGACCCTCCTCGGGGGTGTTTCCCGACAGGCACCCCTCGAGGCTGATCAGCCGCCCGAGGTCCTCGGTCAGCACGGTCTTCTGGAGGTTGCCCTTGACGAGCACCACGACCGCCTCGTCACCGAAGTCCTTCTTGAAGCGCTCGGTGGCGCGAAAGGTGTCCGACGAGCTGGAGACGAGCGTGTCGGTGGCGGCGCTCGGCTCGAGCCGGAGCGCCAGCGCGGCACCGCCGAGCGCCAGCACCGCAACCACGATCATCGCCTGCAACGGGCGGCGCGCCACCGAGCGCACCAGCCTGCGAAACGTCTCGCCCTTCGACACGAGATCAGCTTAGGGACAGGCCACCACGCGGAGTCGCAGGGGCGTGGGGCCCCGCGGCTCAGCGCGAGCGGCGCTCGACGAGCAGCCGGTACTGCATCTCGGCATCCGCTCGCAGGTGCGAGAGCCGGGCGCGCTCGTTCGCGTCGCCGGTGGCGGCGATGAGCGTTCCGAGCCTGGCCACCTCGCGGTGTGCTGCCAGCTCGGGCGGCACACAGCCCGCGTTCTTCAGCAGCCTGAAGCCCATGCGGAGGTCGCCGGCCACCCGCGAGAACTCGTCAGGCGGCAGCGGCTTGCCGTGACCGGGCAGGCCCTCGAACTCCCCGCGCTCCATCGCGGCACGGATCTTCGACTCGGCGAGCAGGGCGAATGCGTCCACTCCTACTCCATCCCGAGCGGGCCGCGAGCCTCTCCCGAGAGGAACTGGCGGACGAACTGGTTGGGGGAGTTGAACAACTCGCTGGCAGGGCCGGACTCCACGATCCGGCCCTTCCAGAGCACGGCGATGTAGTCGGCCACCCGGCGGGCCGACATGATGTCGTGGGTGATCACCACGTAGGCGCCGCCGTTCTCGGCATGGACCTCCTGGATCAGCTCGCACAAGAGCGCCGTGCGCACGGGGTCGAGACCGGAGTCCGGCTCGTCGAAGAGCACGATGTCCGGGTCGAGCACCAGCGCCCGCGCAAAGCCCGCCCGCTTTCGCATGCCGCCCGAGAGCTCGTTCGGGAACTTGTCGAGCGCCCCCTGGAGCCCCACCTCGCGCAGGCGGCGGCGGCAGATCTCGTCTATCTCCTCCTCACCCTTGTCGGTGTGCTGTCGCAGTGGGAACGCCACGTTGTCGAGCACGTTCATCGAGCCGAAGAGGGCTCCGTCCTGGAACAGGACGCCGAACTTCTTGCGCATCTCGAACAGCTCGTCGTCCACCATGCCCGGCACCGACTGGCCGTGCACCAGGACGTCGCCGCGATCGGGATAGAGCAGACCGACCATGTGCTTGATGCACACCGACTTCCCCGTGCCCGAGGGCCCGAGGATCATCGAGATCTGATTGTCGGGGATGCCCAGGTTGAGGCCGTTGAGGATGGTGTTGCGCCCGAAGGACTTCTCCACATCGATGAACTCGATGGCGTCGGTCGAGCCGTGCTCGCGCTTGAGTCCCGAGTGCCACTGGTAGGGATCCTCGCCCTCGCGCGTCTGAGCGACGATGTTGGGGGGCACGCCGTCACCCGGACGGCCCTGCTCGGCGGTCCGCTGCGCGGAGGGATCGGGCTGGCGTGCGGGCTCGTTCCTCACCGCGGCCGCATAACGGTCCTGCT
>DASZCV010000079.1:0-10528 GCA_035942755.1 Thermoleophilaceae bacterium | reverse complement strand
CGACCACGGCCAGCCGTTCCTGGGCCGCGAGTTCTCCTCCGAGCCCGACTACTCCGACGACGTGGCGCGCGAGATCGACGACGAGATCCGGCGGGTGGTCGAGGAGGCACACCAGGCCGCGCGCGACATCCTCGACCAGCGCCGCGAGCAGCTCGACCACACCTCGGAGATCCTGCTCCGGCGCGAGACGATCGAGAGGGACGAGTTCATCCAGCTGCTCGACGGCAAGGACGAGCTCGAGGTCTTCGGCCCCGACGAACCCGTCCTTCCCCAGGGCTCACCGCCCGCACCCGAGCTGCCCCAGCGCAAACCCGAACGCAAGCCCCATCCGCTTCCCCGCCCGGGACTGGCCGGGGGCACGGCGGAGATGTCGGGCCTCGAAGCACCCGAGAAGCCATGATGGAGGGGGGCTCGCGCCCCCCGGCGGATCACCTGGTCATGGGGGTCGTGAACGTGACACCGGACTCGTTCTCCGACGGGGGCCGGTACCTCGATCCGGAAGCCGCGGTGGCGCACGGTCGCGAGCTGGCCGCCCAGGGAGCCGGTGTGCTGGACGTGGGAGGGGAGTCCACCCGGCCCGGAGCGGGGGCCGTGTCCGAGGCGGAGGAGCTCCGGCGCGTGATCCCGGTGATCGAGCGGCTGGCCGCCGAGCCCGGGGACTTCGACGTCTCGATCGACACGATGAAGCTAGAGGTGGCCCGCTGTGCTCTCGACTCGGGCGCGCGGATCGTGAACGACGTCACCGCCCTCCGGTTCGATCCCGGCCTCGCGGCCCTGGTGGCCGAGCGAGGCGCCCGGTGCTGTCTCATGCACATGCTCGGCGACCCGCGCACGATGCAGAAGGCGCCCTCCTACGACGACGTGGTGTCCGAGGTGAAGGCATTCCTGGAGGAGCGCATGGCGTTCGCGATCGCCGAGGGAATCGCAGAGGAGGAGCTGTGGCTCGATCCCGGGATCGGATTCGGAAAGACCGTCGAGCACAACCTCGAGCTGCTGCGACGGCTGGACGAGATCGTGGCCATCGGCCGTCCGGTGGTGATCGGGACCTCTCGCAAGAGCTTCCTCGGCAAGCTTGCCGGGGGGCGCAGCGAGGAGCATCGTCTGCCGGGAACGATCGCCACGAGCGTCCTCGCGCTGGAGCGCGGCGCGAAGGTGTTCCGCGTGCACGACGTGGCCGAGGTGGTGGATGCGCTGGCGGTCGCCAGTGCTACGGTCGGCCCGCACATGGGAACGGGCGCATGACCGACGAGCACGACCGGCTCGAGCCGGACGACGACCTCGACGGACGCGAGTTCGACGACGGAGACGGCGAGGCGCCCGAGCCCGCGGTGACCGTGGAGATCACGGGCCTCTCGCTCTTCACCCGCCACGGAGTCACGCCGGCAGAGCGAGAGCTCGGGCAGCGCCTCGTGGTGGACGTGGCCTTCGAGCTGACCGACTGCGACGCGATGGTCACCGACCGCGTGGAGGACACGGTGGACTACGCCGACGCATGCGAGCAGGTGGCCCTGGCCGCTCAGGAGCGCTCCTACGGCACCCTGGAGCGCCTCTGCACGGCCATCGCGGACAGGCTGATGGAGCGCTACGGCGCTGACTCGGTGCGGGTCAAGGCAACCAAGCCCGAGCCGCCGATCGCCCTCCCGGTCGAGGCGGTCTCGGTCGAGGTCTGGCGGGAGGCCTGAGCCTCCGGCCCCCTACCTGGGCGGCGGCCTTCGCAGCAGCCCGACGATGGCATCCGTGAGCGGATCGAGAGGGGCTCCTATCGCCTCCCCCAGCTCGCGGGTGACCTCGCCCAAATCCTGGAGAGGGCCCGGAGCCGCCCTCGGCGGAGTGGAGGGGGCGGGCGTCGTGATCACGCCGGTCCCGCGCGACGGGGGCCGCGCTGGCGCGAGCCTGTTTCGTGTCAGCCCCTGCCTGTCGGAATCGCGTGGCCGCGGGCCGTCCGCCGCGCGTCCGGGCGCCGGTGCGGCGGCGGAGGCGGTCGCGCCGATCGGGGAGGCGGGAGGCGTCGCCACGTCGGCAGCCGGGGCCGCGCTCCCGCGCCCAATCTGCGCGTCCGCGAGTGCCCTCCCCGGCGCGGCGCTCAGGCCGGTCTCCGGTAGGGTGGGCCCCGAGGAGATCTCGTCCAGCGACCCCAATCCGCCGAGGCCGCCCACGGAGGCAAGCGCGCCCGCGGCCAGCAGCAGCACGAGTGGTGCCAGCAGCGAAGCGCCCGCCGCGCGCGCCACCTGGCCGGTCCACGTGCGCACAAGTCCCACGCCCACATGGTAGGCCCTGACGCCAGAGCCGACGACGGGTGGCAGGCAAGCCCTAGGGAGCACCTGTGAGCACGGGACCGCGCGGGGCGCTACGGCGGCTTCGCCTGGCTCCGACCCTGACCCTGGCGCTCGCCGGCCTCACGTTCGTGCTCGCCCTCATCGCTGCGCTCGGCATCGGCAATCTCTACGCGGCCAGGCAGGACTACGAAGACGCCCTGGCGCGCAGCTATGAGCTGGAGTCGGCCGTCTCACGGCTGCTCGCCGCGGGGGTGATCGAGGAGACGGGCTTCCGAGTCACCGGCCGGGCGGCGGTGCGGGCGCGCCGGCGCGCGCGGGAGGTCTTCGAAGCGCAGGCGAGCGAGGCGCTGACGCTCGCGCGGGGAGACCGCGAGAGCGTGCGACTGGTGCGCGAGCGCATACGAGCCCAGAGCCGGGCAAGGCGGCTCGCCGGCCCCCGGAGACGCCGTTCGGTGAGAGCCGAGCGTGCCCTCGTGCAGGCGATCTCGCTGGCGCGCGAGGTGGATGACGACCTCGCGGCTCGCCAACGGCGCCGCCGTGGGAGCGCGCGTGAGACCGCCCGTGACAAGACGCGCACGGCGCTGGTCACCGCCGCGGCCGCCGGTGCCCTCGCGCTCCTCGGTGCCGTGACGCTCATCGCGGCGCTGATCGCATCCATCCGTCGGCCGCTGGACGAGCTCGTCACGGCCACGCAGAAGCTCGCCGCCGGTAACCTCACCGAGCGGGTGGAGCCAAGCGGTCCGCTCGAGCTGCAAGAGCTCGATTCGGCTTTCAACGCCATGGCCGAGCAGCTCGAGGCCGCGCAGGCCCGCATCGAGGCCGAGCGCACGAAGCTCTCCACGACGATCGAGAGCCTCGGCGATGCGCTCGTGGTATGCGACTCGGCCGGCGTGGTGAGCACGATCAACTCACGCGTACGGGAGATCGCGCCGGAGCTGCAGCCAGGGGTCTATGCCCATGGGCGCGGAAGCCCGCTGCCGCCTCTCGACCAGGCGCTCCGCGGCGAGGTGACCGTCGAGCGGGGCGACCGGACGCTGTCGATCACGGCAGCCCGCCTGGGCCCCGGCGCGGGTGCCGGGGTGGTGTGGACGCTTCGCGACATCTCCGAGCGGGCGCGGGTGGAGCGCGTGAAGTCGGACTTCGTGGCCACCGCCTCCCACGAGCTGCGCAGCCCCCTCACCTCGATCAAGGGCTTCGTGGAGCTCCTCGGCAGCTCCGACGCCCTCGGCGAGCGCGAGCGCCAGTTCGTCGATGTGATCCTGCTCAGCACGGATCGGCTGGTCGATCTGGTGAACGACCTGCTCGACGTGGCCCGCCTCGAGGCCGGGAAGGTGGAGGTGCATCCGCGGCTCGTGGACCTGACGGAGGTGGTGAAGGAGGTCGCGGCGCTGTTGGCGCCGCGCCTCGCCGATAAGGGCCAGCGGCTCGAGATCGATCCTCCGGAGATCCTGCCGCGCGCGGTGGCCGATCCGGTGCGTGTGCGCCAGATAGTGACCAACCTGATGTCGAACGCACACCAGTACACCGACCCCGGCGGGTCCATCGCCGTCACGCTGGGCGCCCGTGGGGGAGCCGTCGAGCTGGCCGTCAGCGACACGGGGCGTGGCATGACCCCGGAGGATCTCGAGCACGCGTTCGACCGATTCGTGCGGCGCGAGGACGGTGGCTCGGGCAGCGGACTCGGACTGTGGATCGTCAAGTCGCTGGTGGACCTGCATGGCGGCTCGATCCGGGTGGACAGCACGGTAGGAGTGGGGAGCACCTTCACCGTCCGCCTTCCGGCCCAGCCGGCGCAGGTGCCCGACGAGTCGCAGGCCTCGGAGGCCATCCGGTCCAAGTGCGTGCTCGTGGTCGGTCGCTCGGACATCCGCAGCCGGCTGGAGCCGGCGCTCGTTCGGCTGGGACTCGACCACGAGTGGGTGACCAGCGGCGCCGCCGCCGCCCAGGCCTGCAGGAGTCGCCGCTTCGAGGTGGCTCTGGTGGACTCGGGAATGCGCGCCGTCGATGGCGTGTTGAGCGCCCTCGACGCCGGCCGACCCGGCCGCCCGGCGGCGGCGATCCTCTTCACTGCGGACGGCGGCCAAGAGCACGCCCCGGCCTACGGTGCGGCGGTCGTTCGCGTGGAGCAGGCGGCGCGGGCAGCCCTCGACGTCCTGAGGAAGGGGACGCAGGCCGCCTCGCCGGAGGCACCGGGCAAGTAGCCTTTCACAGGGGCGATATGGCAGAAGCGGGGATACGCAAGGGTGCGGGAGAGGATGAGCTCGAGCGGCTGCGGGCCGCGCTCGACCGCCAGTGCCGCCTCGCGGAGGAGAAGGAGCGCCAGCTCGAGCGCTACGCCTCCGACCTGCGGGAGACCTTCAAGGCCGAGCGCGCCAGGACCGACGAGCTGCACGCTTCCTACCTCGCCACCGTGCGCGCACTCACGAACGCCGTCGAGGCGCGCGACGCCTACACCGGCAAGCACGCTGAGCGCGTGGCCGCCTACGGTCTCGAGCTGACCAGGCGGATAGATCCAGCGCTGGCGGAGAACCCGCAGGTGGAGTTCGGGTTCCTGCTCCACGATGTCGGAAAGGTCGCCATCCCCGATGGCATCCTGTTCAAGCCGGAGCCGCTCCTCCAAGAGGAGCGCACCCTCATGCGTCGCCATCCGATGATCGGCTACGAGATAGTGAGTGGCATCCCCTTCCTCGAGGACGCCGCCCAGATCGTGCGCCACCACCACGAGCGCTGGGACGGCGCCGGGTACCCGGACGGACTGGCCGGTGAGCGAATCCCCGCTGCGGCGCGCATCTTCTCGGTGGTGGACACCTTCGATGCCATGACCACCGATCGGCCCTATAGCCAGCGGGTGTCCTTCGACCGGGCCCGCTCCGAGATAGCCGCCATGGCCGGCTCGCAGTTCGATCCCGCGGTGGCCGGCGAGCTCGCGCGCCTGCCGGACAGCCGGCTCGAGCTGATCAGGGCGGGGATCGGGTGAGCGGCCGGGTGGCCGTCCGGGCACACGCGGGAATGCCGTCCTGATGGCCAGCGTGCTGATCGCCGATGACGATCCCTTCGTTCGCAAGCTGATCGTTACGACCCTCGAGGACGTGGCCGGCTTCGAGCTCATCGAGGCCGCCGATGGCCGGCAGGCCGTGGACGTGGCCCTGCGTGACCGCCCGGACCTCGTGTTCCTCGACGTGAACATGCCGGACGTGGACGGCTTCGAGGCGTGCCGGCGACTGCGCGCGGAGCCACACACCGCACAGGCCATGATCGTCATGCTCACGGCCGCCGGGGGAGACGCCGCCGAACGGGAGGCCGAGACCGCAGGCGCCGACCTCTTCCTCACCAAGCCGTTCAGCCCGCTGGCGCTCCTTCGCCTGGTGGACGAGCTGGGCGCGAGCGGCGCAGTCGCCCCACGCTGAGGTGCGGGCCCACCTCGGGCTCGGCTCGAATCAGGGCGAGCGCATCCAGGCGCTACGCGCGGCCCGCTCGGCGCTCGAGCGCCGCGGGCTCCGCGTGGTGGCGTCCTCGTCCGTGTACGAGACGGCGGCCCAGGGGGAGGTGCTCGACCAGGCGGACTTCCTCAACGCGTGTCTGGCCGTGGAGACCGGGCTGGGGCCCGAGGAGCTCCTCGATCTATGCCAGGACGTCGAGCGTGAGCTCGGCCGCAGGCGGGACGGGCTGCGACATGGCCCGCGGCCGATCGACGTCGACGTGCTGCTACTGGGCGACCTCGAGCACGCATCCGAGCGGCTTACCGTGCCTCACCCCGAGGTCACCACAAGGCGGTTCGTGCTCGAGCCGCTGCTCGAGATCGACCCCCTTCTGAGGTTGCCGGACGGCAGCTCCCTCGCCGACCTGCTCGACTCGGTGCGTGACCAGCGGGTCGAGCGCGCCGGGCGGTTTTGACCCCCCAAACGGGGGGTTTTGGGCGCCGGCCGTTGGGATGCCTCGGGAGACTGCGCAACACTCGAATCCATGGTCACGGCCATCGAGACTGCAAGCTTCCGTGGCGATGATGCGACCCCCCTCGTCGAGGCGTCGCTGTCGTGCAGGATGTGCCTCTCGGGCGCGATCGACTGGTCGCTGCGCGTGCGCGAGTGGGACGCCGAGGTGGAGTGCCGCTGCCGTGGCTGCAACGACCTCAGGACGGTGTCGCTCACCGGCGAGCAGGCGCTGAGGCTCTCGGTCGATCGCCGCCTGAATTAACTGGGGGCTCGCGCCCCCGGAGCCCCCCGCCGCTCCGGCCCTACGGCTTCCCTCCGAGGGTACGGATGCCCGGGCCCTGGCCGCGGTCGCGACCCACGGCCCCTGGCGGGGCCGGGCTCGCCCACAGCGTCCCACCCTTTTGATCTGCGGCCGTGGCGAAGTTCGTGGAAGGCGCGTGTCCAGGTGCCCCGAGTCCATGCAACGGCGGGGGTCGCTTTGCGCCCGGCGCGGCCCGGGCGACCGTGGCCCCGGAGGGGCCGGGGGTCGCAAGCCGCCGCCTGAGCCTTGACCGCGCGGGACCCGCCACCGGAGCCGTGGGTCAAGAGCGGCGGGGGGTTCCGGGGGCGCGAGCCCCCGGTACCTTCCTTATATGGCGGACACGGCGCCGATTCAGCGCACGGACCAGCTCGATGTGATGGTCGAGCTGCTCTCGGGCCTGGACGCCGACGGCGTAGACGCCCCGCAGGCGTTCTACGACCCGCTGTGCGAGGCGGTGTGCCGGCTGACCTCCATGAAACGGGTGATGCTCGTGCTGTACGAGGACGTCCGCAAGCTCGTGGTGCCCGCCGGCAGCCACGGGATCGAGCCGGAGCTCCTCGCGGACGTCTTCGGCACGCTCGATGAGACCCCGATCGCCCAGCGTGCCCTCGCCGAGGACCGGGTGGTGATGGCCTCCGAGCACCTCGAGCGAGAGGTGCCTCCGCGCTACGCACGGGTGCTGGGGGAGACCACCCTCTCGTGTACCCCGGTGTCCGCCGGGGGGAGCTGGCTCGGGGTGATCTTCGCCGACCGAGGGGGAGGCCGCTTCGAGCTGACGGGCAAGGAGCGCCACCGGATGTGGACGCTCGGCAAGACCGCCGCCCTGGCAGCCAGCGCGCGCATCGCCACCTCCCACCAGGCGCGCGCCCGGCTGCTCGACGAGCGGGTCGACCTCGCGCGGGAGGTCCATGAGCGTGTGATGCAGCGGCTGTTCGGCGTCTCGCTCGTGCTCGGGGCCGAGCGCGAGCTCACGCGCGAGGAGCGCCGCCGAGCCGGCGAGGAGATCCAGGCGGCCGTCGGCGACCTCCGCAGCGCGATGGCCCGACCGATCGAGTCGCCGCCGCCCGGCACCGGGGCGAAGCTGAGGGGTGAGCTGAAGCGCCTCAGCCGCCACTACGACGGCGCGCCGGTCGAGATCACATGGCAGCGCGAGCAGGAGGTGCCGGAGCACCTCGAGCAGCTCGCCCAGTCGGTGCTCGCAGAGGCGCTTCGCAACGCGCACAAGCACGCCACCCCCACCAAGGTGAAGGTCAAGGTGGCGGGCGACGAGGGACTCTTCCTGCTCGAGGTGCGCAACGATGGCGTTGGCCAGTCGGGGCGCGGACACGGCGCCGGGATGGGGCTCCGCCTCGCAGCCCTCGACGCGCTGCAACGCGGCGGGGTGGTCGAGTTCGGCACGCTGGACGAGGGGGTCTGGCGGGTGCGGCTGGTCGTGCCGGTCTCGGGCGAGGAGGCGTGATGGGAGGGCGGCGCCTCCGAGTGCTGGTGGTGGACGACCACGACGTGGTGCACTGGGGCTTTCGCCTCCTGCTGGCAGACCAGCCCTGGGTTGAGCGTTGCCTCACCGCGCGGGACGAGAGCCAGGCTCGCGAGCTCGCCCGCCGCTACGAACCGCACGTCGCCCTGGTTGATCTCTTCCTCGGCGAGCAGTCGGGAGCGGAGCTATGCGAGACGCTGAGGCGAGAGTCGCCGAAGACGCAGGTGCTGCTGATCTCGGGAGCCGGTTGGATATCCCCGCAGGCCGCCCGGGTGGCGGGCGCGTCCGGGTTCGTGTCCAAGGACTGGGGCGCAGACGAGGTTGCTGCCGCGATCCGCACCGTCGGCAACGGCGGCACGGTGTTCGCTCCCAGCCCCGACGGGCCCTCGGCGCCGCTGTCGCCACGTGAGCTGGAGGTACTGGGTCTGTTGGCCTCGGGCGCGACCAACCGCGAGATCGCCGGTCAGCTGCACCTCTCCCAGCACACGGTCAAGGAGCACACCGGAAAGCTCTACCGCAAGCTCGACGTGCGCAACCGGGCGGAGGCCGTGCAGCGCGCCGAGCGGCTCGGCCTCACGTGACGTCGCGATAATCCCGCCATGCTGCTCGCGATCGACGTCGGGAACACCCAGACCCACGTCGGCCTCTACCGCGAGGAGGGCCTGCTCGTGCACTGGCGCTTTCACACCGCCCGGACGGCGACGGCGGACGAGCTGGCGCTCGTGTTCAACGCCCTGCTCGCGCTGCGGGACCTGCGGCTGGGTGACGTGGATGCGGCGATCGTGTCGTGCGTGGTCCCGGGGCTGTTGCAGGAGTACGACCAGATGCGGATTCGCTACCTCGCCGGAGAGGGAGCGCTGGTGGGGCCGTCGATGAAGACCGGCATGCCCATCCGCATCGACAATCCCCGCGAGCTGGGCGCGGACCGCCTCGTGAACGCCGTGGCCGCATACGACCGCGTGGGAGGGGCGTGCATCGCCGTCGACTTCGGCACGGCGCTCAACTACGACGTCGTCTCCGCAGATGGGGAGTACCTGGGTGGCGTGATCTCGCCCGGCATCGAGATCTCGCTCGAGGCACTCAGCCAGCGCGCCGCAGCGCTCCCGAGAGTGAGCCTCGCAAGGCCCCGCGCCGCTATCGGCAGGGGGACCGTCGAGGCGATTCAGTCGGGCGTCGTGTTCGGCTACGCCGGCCAGGTGGACGGTCTGCTCGGCAGGCTCCGCGAGGAGCTCGGAGAGGAGGCCACGGCCATCGCCACAGGGGGCTTCGCCGGTGCGATCGTGCCCCACTGCGAGCAGGTCGACGAGGTCGACGACCTGCTCACGCTCCAGGGCCTGCGCATCATCTGGGAGCGCAACAGCGCCTCCTAGACTCTGGCTGTGGCGCCTCGCGGACTCACCGACCCCTGGATCCTGGCCGGCCACGAGCTCCCCAACCGGCTCGTGCTCGCGCCGCTTGCCGGCATCGGCAACTGGTTCGTGCGCCTGCAGGCAAAGCGACACGGCGCCGGCTACGTGGTCTCGGAGATGATCTCGAGCTTCGGGATCAAGCACGGCAACGAGCGCACCGTGCGCGAGTTCCTCTGCGTGCACCGCGACGAGCATCCCGTCTCCATGCAGCTCTTCGGCCACGACGCACCGGTCATGCGTGAGGCCGCGGAGATCGTGGCGGCGGCCGCAGCTGACGTCATCGATCTCAACATGGGCTGCCCGGTGAGGAAGGTCTGCAAGACCGGCGCGGGCGCGGCGCTGCTCGAGGAGCCCGACCGCGCAGTCGCGATCGCCAAGGCGGCTGCCGAGGGGAGCGGCCTTCCGGTGACGGTCAAGCTGCGCCCCGGCCAGCGCCCCGGTGAGCGCAGCGGCGTCACGCTCGCGCGCCGGCTGGTCGAGGAGGCAGGTGTCGCCGCCATCTCCTTCCACCCCCGCCACGCCTCACAGCAGCACAAGGGAAAGCCCGACTACGCGCTGGCGGCCGAGCTGGTCGAGGCACTCGACGTGCCGGTCATCGTCTCCGGCGGCCTGCTCTCCGACGAGGGGGCGCATCGCGCTTTCACCGAGAGCGGAGCCGACGCCGTCATGCTGGCGCGCGGCTCCCTTGGGAACCCCTGGCGCTTCGAGCGACTGCTGGGCCTGCGCGACGGCGAGCCCTCCCTCCGGGAAGTCGTCGACGAGCTGGTGTGGATCGTCGACCGCTGCGAGGAGCACCTCGGCACCGACCGCGCCGGGCGCTACCTGCGCAAGTTCTACCCCTGGTACGCCGACCGCCTGGACATCCCGAAGGAGATGAGCCAGCGGCTGGTGACTGCACCGACGACCGCCGAGGCACGGATCGTGCTGGAGGAGATCGCCGCCTCAGAGCCGGCCGCTGCCGCGGCTTGACTCCAAGGAGCACGCGCCCTTCAGGACAGCACGTGGGGCCGAGGGGCGGTGGGGGCGACGGGTGTGCGCGCCACGGGCGGACAAAGCCGTCTCGCCCGAGTGCCCGGGCGGATAAGACCAACCCGTCGAGCGGTGCAACCGGTGCGCCCGGGGCGACCCTGGCC
>DASZCV010000078.1:0-3293 GCA_035942755.1 Thermoleophilaceae bacterium | reverse complement strand
CCGGCCGGTGGCCATCGGCCTCGCCCACCGCGGCGTCGCCGGCGTCACGGTGGCCCAGGGCAACCATTCCGTGAGCGGGCTCGGGCTGCCTGCCCTTCCCGCCTGGCCGGCGTTCACGATCTGGCACTTCCCCGAACGCGGATATGCCCGCTTCGAGACCAAGGTGGTCAACGGCGGGCGCGCCTACGCGCTCAACGAGGAGCTACCCCCTAGCGCGGGGCGCCACTGGCGCCGTCTGTACGAGCGTTACCAGGCCGGAGCACTCGGCGACGAGTACGCCGTCCTCGCGTGGTCGGACGACCAGCTACAGACGGGCTTGGAGGATGGGCGAGTGGTCGTCGATCGTCGCCTGCAGGAGATGCTGGCCGGCTGGCGTGCTGCAAGTGACGACGGCCGCTACGCGTTCGGTAGGCCTCAGGCCAGCCCGGCAGAGGCAGTGCAACCGCCCACCGACTTGGTGCGGTCGGTGGAGCGCGCGATAGCGACCCACGAGATCGAGGAGGTCCGCGCGGCGGCGGCCAAGAAGGTGCGCGCCGCGCGGAGCGAGGCGCGTGAACTCGCTGCTCGGCTGGAAGCACTGGAAGGCTCCAAGAAGGCACCTGACGACTCCAACCGCTTCCGACGGACCGTGAAGCGCTACTTGCGATAGGACTACGGTGATGGCCAAGCAGCGTTCTGGAGACTCTGACTATCAGGCGTATGTCGGCGGACCCGGCCGATACGATCGCCTGAGCGCTCTCCAGTTCCGCGTCCTCATCGATGCGGGTCTACGCGATGGCCATCGCGTCTGCGACGTGGGGTGCGGATCGCTACGCCTCGGCCGGCTGCTCATTCCCTTTCTCAAGCCGCATTGCTACTTCGGTGTCGAACCGAACCGCTGGCTGGTAGAGGAGGGCTTCGAGCGCGAGCTCGGTCGGGACATCGTCTCGATCAAGCATCCCCGATTCCGCTACGTCGACGATTTCTCACTTGAGGCATTCGGGGAGAGTTTCGACTACATCATCGCCTACAGCGTGCTCACACACTGCTACACCGACCTCTTCCTGCTCGCCCTCGAGGGTATGCGGCGGGCGCTCGCGCCGAAGGGCGTGCTGATCGCCACGTTCGTCGAGAACCACGACGCTCCCGGGGGGACCGAAATGCTGGACCCGGGCGGCGGCAACGGCTGGCTCTACCCAAAGTGCGTTAGGTACACGTGGGCGGAGGTCGCCGATCTGCTCGCCGAGGGCGGGCTGATGGGCGCCTACGTCAGGCGCAACGACCGCCACCGACAGCAGTGGCTCGTAGCCGGCCCGAGTGAGCGCCGGGTGCACCGGGTGACCGAGGCGCTCGAAAGCTGACAAGAGCCGACCGTCCATGGCAAGGCATCGCCCGGGGGCTCAGGCGAGGACTATCCTCCATCCCCGCCGTGAGTGGATCCACGACACTGCCGCCGGCGAGCGCCGAGGCCTCGCCGGTGGAGGCCGCCGCTCGGCCCGTCGAGCTGATCGACGAGCGGCCTTCTCCGCTGCAGATGCTGCGGGCGACGCTGCGCCACCGGTCCCTTATCGCCCGCCTGGGCATCCGGGTGATCATCAAGGGCTACTCGGGCGCCAAGCTTGGCCGTCTGTGGCTGGTCCTGCGCCCCGCGCTGGGGGTCTTCGGCATGGCGCTGATCTTCGGCGCCGTGCTGGACGCGCCATCCAACGGAGTTCCCTACATCCTCTTTCTGCTCGTCGGCATGCTCGCGTGGCTGACCTTCGAGCGGTTTCTCTTCTGGGCCACACGCAGCTTCGACGTCTATCGGCGCGTGGCTGCCGCGCTCGACTTCCCGCTGCTCGTGGTGCCGACCGCCAGTGGCATAGCCGCCGGCATCGAGTTCTGTGTCTTCAGCGGCTTCATCGTGGTGGCCACCACGGTCTTGCTGGTGGCCGATGGCCGCCTGTACATCGAGCTTGGCCCGGAGCTGCTGCTTGTGCCCGCCGGGCTGCTGCTGGCTCTGGCGCTGGCTTGGGGATTGGGGCTGTGGTTGTCGGCTCTCAACGCCAAGGCGCGTGACGTGCGCATCGTGCTGCGCTACGTGCTGCGAGTGTGGATGTACATCACGCCGGTCATCTATCCGGTCTCCGCCCTCCCGGGCACCTTGGCGTTCCTGGCCACCATCAATCCGGTGGCGGCCCCGGTGGAGATGGTCAAGGCGGGTCTCCTCGGGGCAGGCGACTTGCGGCCGCAGGCCATCGCGGTGAGCGTGGGCTTCGCCGTCGTCGCGTGCGTTTCGGGGCTGTGGTTCTTCACCCGCATGGCACCGGGTTTGCTGATGAACCAGCCGGCGGGCCTGGCGGACGACGAGGAGGACACGATTTGACGGGCACGCTGCTGCTCGAGGGCACCTCCTGGGAGGCACTGGCCGCTGACCAGCGGCCGCACCGGCTCAAGGCCGGCAAGCACTTCCGCGGCGACGTGCGCGCACTCCAAGGCGAGGCCGGGGATGCCGCCCAGCGGCTGGGTCTGGTGGTGCGCACGCTGCGCGACGAGTTCGGTCGCAAGAACAGGTATGTATGGGTGCAGTTCGCCGATGCTGTGGTCCCGCGCGGCGAGCCCTGCCCGCGCTGCTCCAGTCGCCACCTACGCCGGGTGCACGAGCACTACGTCCGGTGCCGGGACTGCGGAGCGCACCTGGTCCTCACCCCGCCACTGCCTGCTCCCGAGGAGGAGCAGGGGGCCGAGGGAAGCCCGCACTTGCCCAAGTGGGCCCGGACGCCCCATCGTGACCGCCTGAGCGGCTACAGCGAGCTCGAGCTTGTACCCGACGAGGATAGCCGGATCCCGCAGGGGGAGATCTGGTACGGGCGCGCAGTGGACGAGAACGGCACGCCCGTGTTCCTCGAGGTCTTGTATCCCAGGCGGGAGGGTCAGCGCATCGAGGACCCCGAGCGCGAGGGCGAGCCGCTGCATCGTGTGCGTCGCTGGCCTATGGCGATGTTCTGGCGCGCGGCCGAACTTGGTCTCCTCGACGACCTACCACGCGAGCGGTAGCGGGAGAGGAAGAGGACGCGCCGAGCCGCTCACTCGATGTAGCGACTCCTTATCGCGGCGGCGCGCTCGCGGCGCCGCCCCTCCTCGCTCGCATTGTGGAGCTTCTCTTCGGCCATCCGACGCTTCGTGCGGGCCGCGCGCCGGCGCAGTGTCCTCTGTAGTCGCTTGGAGGCCCCCCGAAAGAGAAGGGCCGTCCGCGGGGCGCGCGGCGCCAGCCGCGCCGAGAACCGGTTGAGGCCCTCGACGATTCGCCGCCCGCGCGCAAGCCGTGCATCGAG
>DASZCV010000077.1:0-2293 GCA_035942755.1 Thermoleophilaceae bacterium | reverse complement strand
GGCCGTGAACTTCGCCCGTGACGTGGTCGACGCGGCCGATCGATCGCGCCGTGCCCTCGTCGCGCTTTCCCGGAGCGGCGCGCGCAGGAAGCTCACGTTCGGCGAGCTGTCCGATCGGTCGGCCCGGCTGGCGGGCAGCCTGCTCGCGGGAGGGGTGAGGCGCGGCGACATCGTGATGACGCTGATCGGGAACCGTGCCGAGTGGGTGTTCACGATGGTCGCCTGCTTTCGCATCGGAGCTGTCGCCCTGCCGTGCGCGGAGCAGCTGCGGCCGGCCGACCTGCGAGCCCGCATGGACGCCGTCGAGCCTCTGATGGCGGTGGCCGACGAGCGCAACGCGGAGGCGCTCCGGGCGGCCGGGGTCACCGGCACCGTGCTCTGCGTGCCGGACGAGCGCCTCTTCGAGGCCCCGGTCGCACCGGCAGCGGAGCTGGCCCCTGAGGACCCTGCCCTGCTGGTCTTCACCTCCGGTACCTCGGGGAGCCCCAGGCCGATCCGCCACGGACAGCGCTATCTCGCGGGCCAGCGGATCCAAGCCGAGCACTGGTTCGGCGCGAGGCCGGGCGAGCTGGCGTGGTGCACCGCCTCGACCGGCTGGTCCAAGTCGGCGCGCAACGTCTTCGTGGCCCCGTGGCTCTGCGGGGCGGCGGCGCTCCTCCTGGACGCGCGCTTCGATCCCGCGGAACGCCTCGAGGTCGTGGAGCGCGAGGGGGTGAGCGTGCTCTGCATGGCGCCGACGGAGTACAGGACGATCGCCACGCGCGCGACCCTGCGTCCGCTGCCCGGGCTCCGCCACGCGGTGGCGGCCGGCGAGCCGCTCAACCCGGAGGTGGTGCACCTGTGGCGCGACGCGGTAGGGGTGAGCGTGCGCGACGGGTACGGCCAGACCGAGACGGGCGCCCTCACCGGAATGCCGCTCGACGAGCCCGTGAGGCCCGGCTCGATGGGACGGCCGCTGCCTGGCTTCCGGGTCTGGATCGAGCGCGCGGGAGGCAACGAGGGAAGCGGCGAGCTGTGCGTGGACCCCACCACGGTGCCCACGTTCTTCCTCGACGGACCGGAGCGCACGTGGCGGACGGGTGACCGGGTGAGCCAGGACGCCGACGGCTACCTGTGGTTCGAGAGCCGCACCGACGACGTGATCATCTCGGCCGGGTACCGGATCGGCCCGTTCGAGGTGGAGTCGGCCCTGCTGTCCCATCCCGCGGTGGCGGAGGCCGCGGCGGTCGCGCAACCCGATGACCAGCGCGGGCAGGTGATCCGGGCCGTCGTGGTGCTGCGGGAGGGCCACGAGGGAGGCGAACGGCTGGCCCGGGAGCTGCAGGACCACGTCAAGGAGCGGAGCGCCCCCTACAAGTACCCGCGGATAGTGGACTTCGCCGACGCGCTGCCGAAGACCGCGAGCGGCAAGATCAGGCGGGCCGAGCTGCGCGATCCGGGATTGTAGCCACGCCGTCTGGGTAGGCTCGAGCCATGTCAAACCGCCTGGCCGACGAAACCTCGCCCTATCTCCTCCAGCACAAGGACAACCCGGTCGACTGGCAGCCCTGGGACGAGCAGGCGCTCTCCCGCGCGCGCGAGGAGAACCGGCCGATCCTCCTGTCGATCGGCTACTCGGCCTGCCACTGGTGCCACGTGATGGAACGCGAGTCCTTCGAGGACGAGAGCACCGCCGAACTGATGAACGACAAGTTCGTGTGCATCAAGCTCGATCGCGAGGAGCGTCCTGACCTCGACGCGATCTACATGGAGGCCTGCCAGGCGATGACCGGCCATGGGGGGTGGCCGCTCAACGTGTTCCTCACCCCCGAGCAGGTGCCCTTCTACACCGGCACCTACTTCCCGCCCGAGGAGCGCCAGGGAATGCCGAGCTGGAAGCAGGTGCTGCGGGCGGTGGCCGAGGCATGGGACGAGCGCGCCGATGAGATCCGGGCCAACGGGGACCGCGTGGTGGCGCGGCTGCAGGGCGGCGCCGGCCTGCAGCCCTCCAAGGAGGAGCTCGACCCGGGCATGCTCAACGAGGCGGTCGAGTCGCTGAGGGCGATGCACGACCAAAAGCTCGGAGGGTTCGGCGGCCCGCCCAAGTTCCCGCCGGCCTCGGCAATCGAGTTCCTGCTGCGGCGCGGGGAGACCGAGATGAGCTCCCGCACCTTGCGGGCGATGGCCTCAGGAGGCGTCTACGACCAGCTCGGCGGCGGGTTCTCCCGCTATGCCGTGGACGAGCGCTGGCTCATACCACACTTCGAGAAGATGCTCTACGACAACGCCCTGCTGGCGCGCGCCTACCTGCACG
>DASZCV010000076.1:0-2209 GCA_035942755.1 Thermoleophilaceae bacterium | reverse complement strand
GCTAACGGCTGTGGCGCGGCCTTTCCACCCTCTCGGTCCCGCTGCAGCGCGAGCCGGCCGAGAAGGCCGTCCGGCGTCCCCACCCGGCCGCGGCCGCGGGAGCTAGGCCTGCGAGCCGCGCGCCATCCGGTGCAGGTCGAGCGCCTCGTCGAGCGTGGCCTCGTCAACACCCTGCTCGAGGGCCACCTCGCGGATCGTGCGGCGGCTCGCGACGGCCTCCCTGACGATCCCGGTGGCCCGGTCGTATCCGATGTGGGGGTTGAGGGCGGTGGCGATCGCGGGCGTCGAGCCGGCGTGGCGCGCGAGGGTGTCCTCGTTGGCCGTCAGGCCGTCGACGCACTTCTCGGCTAGCAAGGAGGACGCGCTCGACAGGATCTCGATCGAGTCCAGCAGGTTGCGGGCGATCACCGGTACGCGCACGTTCAGCTCGAAGTTGCCCTGGGTGCCGGCGATCGTGATGGCGAGATCGTTGCCGATCACCTGCGCTGCCACCTGTAGCACCACCTCGGGGATCACCGGATTCACCTTGCCCGGCATGATCGAGGAGCCCTTCTGCAGCTCGGGCAAGGCAACCTCTCCCAGCCCTGTGCGGGGCCCGGAGCCCATCAGCACCAGGTCGTTGGCGATCTTGGTGAGCGAGACGGCCACCACCTTGAGCGCGCCGGACAGCTCGACCAGCGCGTCACGGTTGGCCTGTGCCTCAAACGGGTCGGCCGGCCCCTCGAAGCTCACGCCGGTGCTCTCAGCCAGCCTGGCCCGCACGCCAGCAGCGAAATCGGGGTGGGTGTTGAGCCCCGTGCCGGTGGCGGTTCCACCGAGCGGGATCTGCGAGGCGCGCGGCAGCGCGTCGGCCACGCGGGCATGCCCGAGCCGGATCTGTGCGGCATAGCCCGCGAGCTCCTGTCCGAGCGTCACAGGCACCGCGTCCATCATGTGCGTGCGCCCGGCCTTGACCACGTCGGCGAACTCGGCGGCCTTGGCCTCGAGCGAGGATGCGAGCTCCTCGAGGGCGGGAAGCACCTTCGAGGTGGTCTCGACGACGGCGGCAAGGTGAACCGCCGAGGGGAAGACGTCGTTGGAGGACTGCCCCATGTTCACGTGGTCGTTGGGGTGGACGCCCTCGCCGGCCAGGTTGGCGATCACCTCGTTGGCGTTCATGTTGGTTGAGGTGCCGGATCCCGTCTGAAACACGTCGATCGGGAACTGGTCGTCGTGCTCGCCACGCGCGACCTCGTCCGCGGCGGCGGCGGCGCGCTCGGCCAGCTCGGCGTCGAGCAGCCCCAGCTCTGCGTTGGTGCGCGCGGCAGCAGCCTTGATGTGGGCGAGCATCCGCACCACCGACACCGGCACCCGCTCCCCGGACACGGGGAAGTTCTCGACCGCCTTGCTCGTCTCCGAGCCCCACAGCTGCTGCTGCACCGCCATCTGAATCTCCCTCGCCGTCGGTGTGCCCTCTTCAGGGGAGGCTAACGCTCAGCCGCCGCGCCGCCCGGCGCGCTCACCGCGCCGGAAGGCGGGTGAGTGCCTGTCCACGCGCACGAGCTCCGATCGCAGCCTGCGCTCGAGCTCGTGGCCAACGCCCTGCGCCCCCGCCCGGCTTCGCCGGAACGCGCCCATCAGGTAGCCGAGCTCCACCGCCGCCCTGCCATCCGGGTCCCGCGCGGCGGCATCGGCCAGCCGGGATGCCACGCTCAGGTAGGTGAAGCCGATCTCCTGCAGGTCGCCGCCTCCGCTCGTGTCCTTGATGCACTCCGACAGCGGCGAGCCGTCCAGCGTCACCGGACCGGGGGCGTTGCGCAACGCGCCCCGCACCGCGTCCGGCCCCTGTCGGCATGCCACGGGCACCGCTTCCTCCCCGTCCGAGCACCCCGGAAGGAGCAGCGCGCCGGCGATCACGAGCGCTGTCGCGGGCCGGTGGCTCATCGAGGCGATCCTACGCTCCCCGGCGCGATCGGTCCGCCGCTCAGCCTAGCATCGCGAAGGGATGACGCTCGAGGTCGGCGACCCACTCGCCCACCGTGCCCTGCAGGCGCTGCTGCGTGCGGAGACCTCCGTGAGGCGGGCGCTCGCGGCCGAGCTCGAGCGAGCGGGCGTCTCTGCCGCCGGCTTCTCCGCGCTCGTGGTGCTCACCACGGCGGGAGGGTCGCTCGAGCTGCGCGGGATTCGCCGGCGCCTGGGATGGTCGAAGGCCAACGCCACCGAGGTCACG
>DASZCV010000075.1:0-6953 GCA_035942755.1 Thermoleophilaceae bacterium | reverse complement strand
GAACCGGGCAAGCCACCTGGCGGCCGCACGGTCGTAGCGGTCATCGTCGCGGTCCGCCATGACCAGCACGATCGACAGCGCGTCGACGAGGTTCACCTGGTGCCCGAAGTCAGCCGCTAACGGCCGCGAACACCCGCATGGTCACCCTGCACCGGATCGCTGACACGACCCAGGGATGCGAGCGTCTCTTGATCGACACGAATATGTTCGCATCACCGTCGGGGACCACAAGGGGTGTGCCCGGCGGCCGCTCGGGGAGGGAACTGCTGAGCGGCTCGCCGGGCACGAGAGTGCTACCGCTACCTCTACGAAGCGACGCCGCCATCCGGATCAGTCCCGGCTAGAAACAGGAATCCAGAAGGCGGGCATCGCCTGAGAGGGCCCGCTACCGAACTCGTCGATCCGCAGAGCACTCTGGCGCTGCACGATCACCTCGTCGCCCCCGAGGGCCCTGGCGGCCTGCCGGATCAGGGCGATGGCCTCCTGCCTGCTGTCCGCGCCGCGCCGGCGCAGGAGCTGCACGACCTGGTCGGACTTCACCCCCAGCGCTTGAGTGGAGGCGCCATCGCTGAGCTCCTTCAGGTTGCTGGGATCCCGGAGGAGCTCGATCGCGTCGCTGACGGTCGCCATGCCTAGATGTAATACATCGGCTGCCCTGCCGACTGCTTCTCGCTCTCCGCCACTTCCGCGATCGTCGTCTGCCGCAGAACGCCCCTCATGGCCTCCACGGCCTCGACCCACGGAGCGCCCGACGCCTGCGCATCCGCGGCAAGGTCGCCCTCGAGCAGCTCGACCACCTCGAGCACGGTGACCTCCGCCGGCGACCGGGCGAAGCGGTAGCCGCCCTTGACCCCTCGCTGGCTCTGAAGTACTCCGGCGCGGCGCAGGGTGGCGAAGAGACCCTCGAGAAACTGGACGGGGATGGATCGCGCCTTGGCTATCTCCCCGATCGGCACCGGCGCCTCACCTCCCCGCAGGGCCAGCTCGGCCAGCGCGCGGACCGCGTAGGGCGACTTCGTGGTGATCGCGAGCACCGGGGCGAGTCTAGGTTATGCACATGCGCAAGCTCTCCGGTGAGCTCTTGAGGTGGCTTCCCCCCATCGCGATGATGGCGCTCATCTTCGCGCTGTCCGCGATGCCCGCGGGCGACGAGGATCACGGGCTGCTGTATCTCCTCAGCCGCAAGACCGCCCACTTCGCCGAGTACGCGCTTCTGCTCGCGCTGTGGTGGCGCGCGCTGGCCACGGGCCTGTCCGATAGCCGGGCGCTGATGGTGGCGCTCGGGATCACCGTCCTGTACGCGGTCACCGACGAGTTTCACCAGACGTTCGTTAACGGCAGGGCCGGACGCCCGCTCGACGTGGCAATCGACACGGCAGGGGCACTCGCCGCGGCGGCGCTCATCGCCCGCACCCGGCTGCGATCCAGGGCGCGGGCATGAACCCGCTCGGAGCGACGCGCAGGTTTCAGACCGAGTCGCGGCAGTCGATGGTGGTGTTCGCCCAGGTCCGGCTGGCGCTGGCGCTGGCGACGGTGCTCGCCGCGGGCATGATCGGTCTCCCCGAGGATGGCACGGCGGCAGCGGTCATCGCAGTCGCGGCAGTGCCCTGGAGCCTTCTGAACCTGTTCCTGGCCCGCAACCATCCCGACGTGGCGCTCAGCCCCCTCATCGCCCTCGGCGACGTGGCCATGCTTGCGATCATCCAGCTGGTCCTCCCGGAGGCCTACGGGGCCGTCAGGTTCCTGGCGCTTGCGCTGCTCGCCGTGCACGCCCACTTCCAGGGCGAGCGGATCGGGGCGGCGGCGGCCCTGTTCGGCGTGGCGGCGCTCGCCATTCCCAACCTGCTACAGGACCCTGCCGACAGGGGCCTCGACGGTGACCGGCTGGCCGTGTACGAGGTGGCCTTCGCCGCTGCGGCGCTTATGACGGTGGCTCTCATCGGTCGCTTCCGGGAGGAGGAATCTGCATCACGGCTGCGCGCACGCGAGCTCACGCGCCGCACGCTGCGAGGCGAGAACGAGATCAGGCGCAAGCTCTCCCAGGCGCTTCACGACGGACCGGTGCAGGAGCTGATCGGCCTCGACATGACCCTCTCCGCCGCCACCGCCGCCGTGGCGCGGGGAGACCAGGCCCAGGCCACCGAACTGCTGCGTGAGGCAGGCGAGATCACGCAGCGCAACGTCAGGAGCCTGCGCGACGAGATGCTTGACCTCGGCCCCTACGCATATGACGAGATCTCCTTCGAGGCTGCCGTCGAGCGCTGCCGGGGCGTCTGGGAGCGTCGCTTCCAGATCCGCACCGAGATGGACATCGAGCCCCTCGACCTGCCATCCGAGCTCGAAGGCGAGCTGTTTCGCATCACTCAGGAGGCCGTCTCGAACGCCGGACGCCACGCGGAGGCGCACGCGGTGAAGATCTCGCTCACCGGGCGCCAAGGGGCGATCGAGCTGCGGGTGACCGACGACGGCAAGGGGTTCGGTGACGTCGACCCGCTCGGCGCCACCGAGGTGGGGCACATCGGGCTGGCGAGCATGCGCGAGCGTGCCGAGTTGATGAGGGGCACGCTGCGGATCGGTACCGGCGACTCCGGCACCGAGGTGAAGGTCACCGCACCGCATCCCCGGCGCGGCCGGTTCGGGCTGCGCCAGCGCGCAAGGAAAGGCGGAGGCTAGATCCAGCCGCGGTCGGGGGACAGCAGGACCGCCGGTGCGCGGTCCTGGGCCCCGAGCTTCGCGTAGGTGTTGTGCAGGTGGGTGCGAACGGTGCTGGTCGAGAGCTCGAGCTCTTGGGCGATCTGCTTGTAGACCTTTCCTTCGGCGAGCTTCCTGAGCACGTCGAGCTCGCGGCCCGAGAGCGGGCACGGATCGACGTTGCGCTTGCCGTTGCCGGCATAGGGAAGCTCGTACATCAACGAGCGCAGCCCCTCGGGTGTCAGCTCGAGCACGCGGGCGGCCTTGAGGAGCTGCTTCGGGTCCACGGCCTGCCCGTGCCCGTAATGGGCAAGCATGTCCGAGAGACGGACCATCGCCGCCTGACCGTGGGCGTCCTCGGCGTGGTGGCGCTCGATCGCGCCCGCCAGGCTGCCGGGCAGTCCCCAGCGGCGAGCCAGCACGCCGCCCACCACGGCGTGGTCCACGCCGAGCTCGCGACGCTCGCGGTGTACGCGCGCCTCCGGGGTGCGTGCCTCACCGTGGATCTGGGTCGGATACGCCCGGTAGGCGTGAACCAGCACCAGCTTGCCAATGTCGTGGAGCAGCGCGGAGGTGAGAAGCTCGTCTCGGTGCGGGTAGTCGATCTGGCGAGCGAGCCTGTCCGCCGCCGCCTGGGTGGCCACCGCGTGCAGGCGAAAGCGCTCCGGCGCGATGTCCCACCCGGGGGTGCGCTCGAAGAAGTCGAAGACCTCGGCTCGGTTGGCAAGCTGCTCGACTCCCTCCGGGGTGAGGAGCTCGACCGCATCGGGGACGCTCGCGATCTTGCCGCGCTTCTTCGATGCCATCCCGTTGGCCATGCGCAGCACGGTGGTCACGAGCGCGACGTCGGACTCCACGGCCGCGACCATCTCGCCGGTCGAGGTGCGGTCCTCGCGCACCACGCGCAGGACCCGGTTGCGCGACTCGGCCAGCGCCGGGAACCCCTCGAGCGCCTCAAAGGCGGCCGTCAGGCGGCGGCCGTGGCCCTCGGCCGGGCGGGCCAGTCCGCTGGCGGCGGACGCTGGTGTTCTAGGCCTCATTGCAGCTTCCATGTGTTGGTCTCCCACCGTCGCCGTTCCCCTCCCGGCAACTATCGGCAGGGGTGGACGAAAGGTTGAGTGCCTATCCGCGCTCGAGCGCGGAATCGATCCTCGCAAGGACCTCGTCCCGCCCGAGAGCGGTGACAGACTCGAAGATCCCGGGCGAGATGGTGCCGCCCGTGATGGCTACGCGCAGGGGCTGGAAGACCTCCTTCGGCTTCACGCCGAGCTCCTCCACGACCGCGCGCAACGCCGCCTCCACCTGCTCTTCCTCGAAGGGCTCCACCGCCGCGAGCGCCGCTCGCACCGCACCGAGACGCTCCAGGGCGCCGTTTCGCATGACCTTCTCCCAGGCCTTTTCCTGCGGTGGCTGCCGTTCGAGGAGGAACCCCGCCAGAGGCCAGAAGTCCGCCAGCGTCTGCATCTTCTCCTGGGCCACCTCCGCGGCGCCCAGGAGCCCCTCGCGCCCGAGCAGGCTCTCGAGCCGCGCGGCCAGCTCCGCGGGCGGCAGCTCCCGCAGGTAGCGGCCGTTCATCCACCGCAGCTTCTGCTCGTCGAACACCGCCGGCGACTTCGACACCCGCTCGAGCGAAAAGCCCTCCACCAGGTCCTCGGTGGTCATGAAGGTGGTGGACGCGTCGAGCCCCCATCCGAGCAGCGCGATGTAGTTCCGGACCGCCTCGGGCAGGTAGCCCGCCTCGCGCAGCTCCTGGACGGAGGCCGCGCCGTGGCGCTTCGAGAGCTTCCTGCCGTCGGTGCCGTGGAGCAGCGGCAGGTGTGCGTATACGGGCGGATCGACACCCAGGGCCCTCAGGATCATCACCTGGCGCGGGGTGTTCGAGAGATGCTCCTCACCGCGCACCACGTGAGTGATGCCCATGTCGAGGTCGTCGACGGCAACCGCGAGGTTGTAGAGCGGGCTGCCGTCCGAGCGGCGGATCACGAAGTCGTCAATGGCGGAGTGAGGGAAGGTGACCTTGCCGCGGATCACGTCGGTTACGGCCGTCTCGCCCTCGTCGGGCACGCGCAGGCGCACGGCGCCCTCATGCTCGTAGGCGTGGCCCTCGGAGAGCAGCCGCTCGATCTGCTCGCGGTGGCGCTCGGCCCGCTCGGACTGGGAGAAGGGGCCCTCGTCCCAGTCGAGCTCCAACCAGCGCAGCGCGTCGAGGATCTGCTCCACGTTCTCGGGCGTCGAGCGCTCGCGGTCGGTGTCCTCTATTCGCAGCACGAACGTGCCGCCCGACCCGCGCGCCAGGAGCCAGTTGTAGAGGGCCGTGCGCGCGCCTCCGATATGCAGCGCACCGGTGGGCGAAGGGGCAAAGCGCACACGGATGGTTTCGGTGGCCACGACCCCCGATGCTAGATGGCGCGTGGTTGGCGGGCGGTCTCCCCGCCGGGCCGGTAGAACTCCCGCCGTGCTCCTAGGCGCCCACGTCTCCACGAGCGGCGGTCTGGTGAACGCTCACGCGCGGGGCGTCGAGATCGGGGCGCAGGCGATCCAGGTCTTCAACCAATCCCCGCGGATGTGGCGCCCGACCCGCTGGAAGGACCACGACGTGGCGAGCTTCCGGCAGCAGATGTCGGGCGGCCCGATTCGCTCGGTGGTGATCCACGCCGTCTATCTGATCAACTGCGCGTCGAACGATGCGGAGGTGAGGTCGAAGTCGGTTGCGTCCCTCATCCATTCGCTGCGGATGGGGGACGCGATCGGCGCAGCCGGCGTGGTGCTGCATCCCGGTTCCACCGTCGGCGAGAGCCACGACGAGGCGATCGGGCGGGCGGGCGAGGTGGTGCGAGAGGCGCTCGCCGAGTCCGAGAGCTGCCCGCTCCTGCTCGAGGACACCGCCGGCGCCGGAAACACCCTGGGGCGCTCGTTCGCCGAGCTGGCCGGGTTGATCGAGCTGGCGGGCGACGATGAGCGGCTCGGTCTCTGCCTCGACTCGTGTCACCTGTTGGCAAGCGGCTTCGACGTGCGCACGGCCGAGGGGATCGAGAAGGTGATGGACGACTGCGTGTCGCTCGTCGGAGAGGGGCGCCTGCGTTGCCTGCACGTAAACGACTCGAAGACCCCGCTCGGCTCGAACCGCGACCGGCACGCCCCGCTCGGGGAAGGGGAGCTCGGCGCCAAGGGATGCGCGGCCTTTCTCTCCGAGCCCCGCTTCGAGGGACTGCCCGCGATCTTCGAGGGGCCGGGCATCGAGGGCAGGGCTCCGGGCAGGGCCGACATCGCGCAGATGAAGAAGCTCCGGACCCGCGGCCTGCGCGCCCGCCGGCGACGCCAGCGAGCAGCGCGGCAGGGCTAGAGGTCCCGCAGGTCGAACGTCGAGTCGAAGCCGAGCGGCTCGGGCTTCTCGAAGAAGGCCGGGTTCACGCACTCGAACGGCTCCCCGTCGCCGTCGTATGCGCGCTCGACGGAGGTGCGGCACTGCGGTAGCGGCATGCCCGTCATCTTGACGCCGCCGAAGCCGTGACGGGTGCGCTCGGCGCCCTCGAAGGCGTCGACGTCGATCTCGGCGCGGAAGACCTTGTTCATGCAGCCCATGAAGCGCCCGCCGGTGTCCTCGTCGTCGAAGAGGTAGAGGTACTGGCAGCCGGACTCTACGCACCCGGCGGGAAGGAGCACGCGGTCACAGAACGTGCAGCACTGCCGGCACTCGTGCAGCTCACGGGGATCGGCGACGGACGCTCTTTCCACGCGGCAAGTGTAACCGCGAGTGCACGGCGCCGCGGCGCTTCGGAGAGGCGGGTGGGGCGCCCGCTCAGGCCGCGAGGCCCGCACCGGGCAGCGAGTCGAGCTCGGCGCGGCAGGCCCCGCAGGCGGAGATCCGGTACGTGTCGCCGAGTAACAGCCGCCGCGGTCCGACGCGCAGCTCGAGCTCGTGGTCGCCGGGGAAGCTGCGGCAGAGGTCCTTGAGGTCCTCGAGGAACGTCTCGGCCACGTCCGGTTGCACCTGCACCGTTATGCGCAGCGCAGGGGGCTCGACTGCGGCAAGCTCGGCCGCGGCGGCCACCTCCTCCGGCGTCGGCTCGAAGGCCTCCACCTCCTGCGCCACGAGCTTGACCTCGCCCTGCTCCTTGTGGTCCACGCGTCCCTTGACGATCACCACCTTGTCCACGTCCACCTTCTCGGCGTTTGCCGCATAGGCCGAGTTGAAGACCAGCATCTCCACCTGACCCTCGAGGTCGTCGAGCGTCGCGAACATCATCGGATATCCCTTCCGC
>DASZCV010000074.1:0-11484 GCA_035942755.1 Thermoleophilaceae bacterium | reverse complement strand
CGCCACGGCCGTGGCAGTGATCCGACAGCAATATCGGCGCGTGAGGGCGCGGAGGCTGGCGGGCAAGGTTGCTGGCCTACCCACGGTGAGCCGGGTCCTCTCCGCCACGAACAGGCGTGGCGTCCCGCTGAACATACTGGTGGCCGCTCCCCAGGGACGTGCGCGCGCGTGGCTCGTGGAGGTCTTCTCCGGGCCGGGGGCCAGGGAAAAGCGCCTGCCCGAGGCCCAGGTGGCGCTCGGCACCCTCCGGCTTCGCGGCTGACGCTGCAACGGGCCGCTCATCCGGCGCATCGGTGGCGCAAAAGCTTTATCGTGTGTTTCCGCGGGCGCTCTTCGGGGAAGGCTCGTGGTATCGGATGCGCCGGACCTGCCTTGAGAGGGGTTCCCGGCTGCGGGTTTTTGCCAGGCACAAACGGAGGTCAGGGGAATTCATGCGTAGGTTCGCGGTAGCGGTCACTCTTTTCGCGGGGCTTGGCACTTTGTTGCTGCTTCCCTTGTCCTCTAGCGGTCAGAAGCCGAGGTTGGCGGATCAAGTCAAGAGCGGAGTCGACAGGACGGTCAAGAATGTCGACACGGTCGCTGAGAAGCTGCGCGAGCAGCAGCGGAGGCTTCGTGAGCTCGCCCTGCTGCGTCGTCAACGCGAGGCACAGCGGCGCGTCGCGACCCCGCGGCAGGCGGCCCCGGGCCCCGACGGCACGGGCTACGTCCCGCCGTTGCACGGCACGAACCCGCACGGCCAGGGCACCGCGACCAGCACCGAGCTGCCGCCGCAGGCCGCGCGACCGCAACCCAACGATCCCAGCCCTGCCACCGAGCTCGTCGTGGTGGGTCGCAGCCGCGGAGAGCAGCTCGATAACGGCACGTACCGCGGCCACATCACGACCGCGGCGCTGGCGGGCAACGACATCATCCCGGCCGTGACGTCGAACCCGGGCCAGGGACCGGTGACGTCCGCCCCGCTGGCCGACGTCCTCACGCCGATCTGCAACTCGACCCAGATCTGCCTCACCGTTCTGAACGCCACGTCCACGACCACTCCCAGCGGGTCGACCAACAGCTTCTCGACGGCTACTGTTGACACCACAGGCACAGGCATCGGCCTCGCGGCCGGGGCGGCGACCTCCAACGGCAACATCTCGGAGGACGCCAACTGTCAGGCCGCGCATGGCGACTCCAACGTCGCGGATGCCAGGCTCGGTGGTCCCACGGGCCTCCGCGCGGATGCGATCGAGGCGACCAACGACAGCAGGGAGTGCAAGGACGGAACGCGGACGAATACCGCCACCTCAAAGGTGGTCAATCTGAACAACACAGCCGTGGTGGTGCCGCCGGTGATCCCGGCCGGCTGCGGCAACGGGACGCCGAACACGCCCGCGCTGATCAACGTCCTGCTCCCGGCAGTGTGTAACGCCGACGATTCCAATGGCGCCCAGGCAGCTGCGCCCTACGGCGTGCGTGAGGGCCTCACCACCTTCGTGCTTGCCACCGCTGGAGGCGCACTGAGCAAGATCACGACCGCAGCGGCCGAGAGCCGGGCGCGCAAGAAGGCCCAGTGCTCGGACGGGGTCGACAACGACGGCGACGGCCGGAGCGACTTCCCGGCTGACCCGGACTGCACGGGCCCGACCGACGATTCCGAGGCCGGCGGCGGCGGCGGCGGTAACCCGGAGTGCTCGGACGGGGTTGACAACGACGGTGACGGTCAGATCGACTTCCCGGCCGACCCCGACTGCTCCTCGGCAAACGATGACTCCGAGGCGGGCGCGGGCAACCGGGACGGCGGCGATCCTGAGTGTGACGATGGCCGCGACAACGACGGTGACGGCAAGGTCGACTTCCCGGATGACCCGGGCTGCTCCTCCCGCAGCGATGACTCCGAGGATGACGCCGGACGTGCCGGCACCGGCGGCGGCGGCGGTGGCGGCGGCGGCGGCGTCGGCGGCGGCGATGACTCCCAAGGGGGCGGGGGCAACAACCTCGCCTTCACCGGCACCAACGTGGTGCTGGCGGGCCTGATCGGCGCCCTGCTGCTGCTCACCGGGCTCGGCCTGCGCAGCCTCCTCAGGGGCCGCACCAGGCCGGCGCACGGCCGGCGGGGCTCCGGCCTCAGCTCCTAGAGGTTGAGTGACCGGGCGGGGGGCGGTCCTTAGGGGCCGCCCCCCGCCCCTTGCTCTCGCCGGCACACCGGCCACTGTGCGGCCCGCGGGCGGGCATCGTCATAATCCGCGGGAATGGATCCGTCCCGTAAGCGCAGGCTCCGCCTCGTCGTGGCGCTCGGCGCCGCTCTCATCCTGGCCGGGGCGCTCGTCTACACCAGCTTCAGCGGCTCGACCGAGGCCAGCACGCCCTCGGAGGTGGTGGCCTCCGCGGAGCCAGGGCGCTCCTACGAGCTGACCGGCAAGGTGGCAAGGCAGTCGGTGGCTCGCGAGCATGACCGGTTGCGGTTCGTCATCCGCGACCGCGACGGCACCGGCTCGGTGCCCGTGTCCTACGAGGGGGTCGTGCCGGATCCCTTCCGCGAGGGGCGCGAGGTCATCGTCTCCGGTGAGATGAAGAACGGCACCTTCGTGGCAGAGCGCGACTCCCTGGTCACGAAGTGCCCGTCGAAGTTCACCAAGGAACAGACCGCCTCCCGCGGTACCTGACGTGGCGGGCATCGGGTCTGCCTGCCTGTTCGCCGGCCTGCTGACCGCGGTCTACGCGGCGGGCGCCTCGGTGTACGGGGCGCGCGCCGGAAACGGCGCGTTCGTGATCTCGGGCCGGCGGGCCATCTACTGCCTCGCCGCTCTGATGCTGGGCGCCACGGCCGTGCTGCAGTCGGCCTTCCTGCGCTCGGACTTCTCCTACGCGCTGGTGGCCGAGGGCTCGTCCACCGATACGCCCACCTTCTACAAGGTCACCGCCATGTGGGCCACCCAGGACGGCTCGTTGCTCCTGTGGGCCCTGCTGCTGTCCCTGTTCTCGAGCGCGGTGCTGTTCCTCACCCGGCGCTCCCTTCGTGGGATCGCCCCCTACGCCACCGCGGTGCTCGCGGTGGTGGCGGGGTTCTTCCTGCTGCTGATGGTGGGCTGGGAGAACCCCTTCGGCACGCTCGCCAACCCCCCCGCCGAGGGCAGCGGCCTCAATCCGCTGCTGCGCCACCCGGCGATGATGATCCACCCGCCGATGCTCTACACCGGCTATGTCGGCTTCTCTATCCCGTTCGCGTTCGCGGTGGGGGCGCTCATCACGCGCAACACGGGTGCGGACTGGATCCGCGCCACCCGCCGCTTCGCCCTCGTGGCATGGACCTTCCTCGGCACCGGCATCATGCTCGGAGCGCTGTGGTCCTACACGGAGCTCGGGTGGGGCGGCTACTGGGCCTGGGATCCCGTCGAGAACGCGTCGCTGATGCCCTGGCTCGTGGGCACGGCGTTCCTGCACTCGATCATGGTGCAGGAGAAGCGTGGGATGCTCAAGATCTGGAACGTGTGCCTGATCATCGCGACCTTCGTGCTCGCGCTGCTCGGCACCTTCCTCGTGCGGTCGGGCATTCTCGACTCGATCCACGCCTTCGGCGCCTCCACCATCGGCGTGCAGTTCCTCGTCTTCATCGCGCTGGTGGTGATCGGCTCCACCGTGCTCGTGATCTCACGCCTTCCGCACCTGCGCTCGGAGGCGCGGCTCGACTCGCTCCTCTCGCGCGAGGCGTTCTTCCTGCTTAACAACCTGGTGCTCGTGGGGCTCTGCCTGGTGGTCTTCTGGGGCACCTTCTTCCCGCTGATCTCGGAGGCCGTGACCGGCACCGAGGCGAGCGTCGGCCCGCCTTGGTTCAACCGGCTGACCACGCCGCTGGCGCTCGTGCTCGTGCTGCTCATGGCGATCGGCCCGGTGGTGTCGTGGCGGCGCATGTCGCCCGCGGGCCTGGTGCGCGCCTTCAAGTGGCCGGTGCTCGGCGCACTCTTGACGCTCCTCGTGGCGCTGGCTCTCACACCGGCGGGGGAGAGGCCGCTCGCGCTGCTGATGGCCTGCTTCGCGGCCCTCGTGCTGGTGGTGGTTGGGCAGGAATTCTGGCGCGGCGCGTCGGCGCGCCGCACGATCAGCGGCGACCCCTGGCCACGTGCGCTGTCCCGTCTGGTGGCTCGCAACAGGCGGCGCTACGGGGGCTACATCGCCCATGCGGGAATCGTGGTCCTGTTCCTCGGTGTGGCGGGGTCCTCGGCATTCCTGCAACAGCGCGACCTGCGCCTCTCGCCGGGCGACACGTTCAGCAGCGGCGGGTACCACATCACCTATGAGAAGGCCACGGCGACGCTCGGAGAGGACCGGGCGGGGAGCGGCGCGCCGATCACCTTCGGCGCGGTCCTGAGGGCGCGCGACGAGAACGGCAAGACGTTCACCCTGCGCCCGTCGCGGAACTTCTACCCCACCCAGGACGCCTCCAAGGGCGCGATCGGCCGCTTCTTCGAGGGCGAGGCCACGAGCGAGGTCGACGTGCGCTGGGGGCTGCGCCGGGACCTCTGGACGGCGATCAGGCCGGACATCAGCGCCCTGGCGGACCCCATCCGCGAGGCCAACGCAAAGTTCGGCAACTCGAGCGGGGACGTCCAGGCACTGGTCATCGCGGCGCTTGCCGAGCGTTACCGCCGCAACCCGCCGCCGGCCACCTTCCGCGCGATCGTGTCTCCGCTCGTGTCGTGGATCTGGATCGGTGGGGGCATCGTGCTGCTCGGCGCGTTGATCGCGGCGTGGCCGTCCCCCGAGGCGCGCCTGCGCCGTGTGCGAAGCCTCTACTCGGCCAGGCTGGGGCGCGACCTGCGGGCCGAGCCCTCTTAAGAGGCGAGGCCTCGCCGTCGCGCGGGCGAGCGGCACTAGGGTTCAGCGCCGTGGAGTACGCCCTCGCGCTCATCGTGCTCCTGTGCCTCGTCGGCCTCGTGGTGCTGCACCCGCTGCTGGGCGAGGCGCCGAGGTCATCGGCCGACGAGGGCGCCCGCGAGGAGCTCGAGGCGGCCAAGGAGGCCAAGTACCGCGAGATACGGGACGCCGAGCTCGACGTGCAGATGGGAAAGCTCTCGAAGGAGGACCACCGCTCGATCGATCGCGAGCTGCGTGCCGAGGCGATCGAGATCCTCGAGCGGCTCGACAGGCTCGACGGGACGGCACCGGACTCCTGACGGGAGGGCTTCCCGCTACCCTCCCCGGTCGATGGAAGGGTTCCTCAGCGGTCTGCAGATCATCCTCTCGGTGACCCTCATCGTCCTGATCCTGCTGCACTCGGGCAAGGACGCCGGGCTCTCCGGCGCCTTCGGGGTGGGCACCGGCGGTGGGCCCTTCGGGGGCGGTTCGCTCGTCGAGCGCAACCTGAACCGCTGGACCGTGGCGTTCGCCCTGCTCTTCGTGGTGAACGTGATCGTGCTGCTCAAGATCTGAGGGCGCGCTACACCCCTGCGGTGCCGGTGAAGCGGACTCCCTCGGCAACCAGCGGCGGACAGGCCGTGCCGGAGGCAAAGCGCCTGCCGTAGAGCTCACCGTCCGCGCACAGGGTCGGCGTGGCGCCGAGCGCGCGGGTGCGCGCGAGGACGCCGAGCGCGGTGTCGGTGATCCGCATGTCGGCGACCGGCGCCGTCACCCGCCCGTCCTCGATCAGGAAGGTGCCGTCCCGTGTCACGGCGGTGAAAGCGGACTCCTGGGGTCGCAGGATGTTCGTGTACCAGAGGCGGGTCACGTATATGCCGCGCTCGACCCCGGCACACAGCTCGGCCTCGCCCGTAGCGCCACCTCCGAGCAGCACGAGGTTGGTGGGCCGGGGCCCGTCCACGGTCCCTCCCGCCACCAGCGCGTGGCCGGTGGTGCCGGCGCCGGCCAGGGAGCCGCTGCGGGTGTCGTGCACCACCCGGGTGGGCCACCCCGTCCTGGATCAGCGGCAGCGGCGCCTTTGCCACGCCCTCCGCGTCGAAGGCGCGCGGCAGGGTGCCGGGGAAGCGCGGCGAGTCCGACAGGCTGATGGCGGGAGAGACCACGCGCCGGCCGAGGCTTCCGCTCAGCGCCCCCTGGCCCTCGGCGTGGACCAGCCCGTTGAAGGCCGCGTTGGCAAGCACCCACAGCAGCTCGCTCACCGCGTGTGGCTCGAGCACCGCGGTGTACTCGCCGGGCTCGAGCACCACGACGGTGCCGGTGCCCCCCGTGGCCTTCTCCGCCGCCCGTGTGGCCAGCGCACCGCCGTCGATCGCGGCGGCGGAGACGGCGGTTGCCGACGCATAGCCGGTCCGCTCCCCCGGCCCGGTCGTCACCACCTTCATGTAGGCATCGGTCACGCGGTCTGACACCAGGGTGCCGTCCGGCGATGCGATCGACGTCTGCACCTCGCCGGCCGTCCAGATGCCGCCGGCCTCGACGCCGGCCGCGGCAGCGGTCTCGAAAGCTGCCTGCAGCTCCTGGCCTCCCCGCGCGGCGTCGAGCGCAGCGGTGGCAGGGTCATGACCCTGGTGGGGACGGGGCCCGGTCCGTGCAGGAAATCCCGCAAAGCTGCCCTGTCCCGATGCATCGGCAGCCACATCGGCCGCGTGCGCGGCTCGCGCCATGCACCCTTCCAGGTCCTCGGTACGGGCGCCGTTGGTCGAGGCGCGACCCACGTGTCCGCGTCGGAGGGCGGCGATCTCCACCGTCAGGTCATCCACCGAGGTGAGCTGCGTCGGCCGGGAGTGCGCGAAGCGCAGCAGCGCCCAGCGCTCCCGCGTGGCGGTGATGAGCGCATCGCCCGCGGCCACCGCGACGGCCCTCTGCGCGATCTCCTCCGGGCTCACGGCAGGCCGAGCTGGACATTCCGAAAGCGTGCCGGCGCCGCGCCGTGGGATACGTGTGCCAGCTGCCCGGGCTCTCCCTTGCCGCAGTCGGTCACGGAGACCAGTTGCCAGGCGGGTGCAGAGCACACGGCGTCGAGCCCGGCCCAGAGCTCGGGCGTGACCCCCGCGTACACGGGGTCGCGAAGCATGCGCCCCAGGCGGCCGTCCACGATCTCCCATGCCGCCTCGCCCGTGAACTGGAAGTGGAGCCTGCGCGAGTCGATCGACCACGATCGGTTGGTGTCGATGTAGATCCCCCGGTCGGTGGCCGCGATCAGGTCCTCGAGCGTGCCGGCGTCTCCCGGGTCCAGGCCGATGTTGGTCATGCGCACGATCGGCTGGCGGGCAAAGCCCTCCGCCCGCATACAGCCGCCCGAGCGCGGCAGGCCGATCGCGGCGGCGCTCTCGCGCGAGGAGAGGAAGCCGCTCAGCAGGCCATTGCGAACGATCGGGACACTCTGCGCGCGAACACCCTCGTCGTCCCAACGGAAGCTGCCAAGCCCTCCGATCAACGTGGCGTCCGCCGTGACGTTCATTTGCTCCGAGCCATATCGAAGCGAGCCGAGGCCGTCGGCCCGCACCCAGCTCGTGCCCGCGTAGGAGGCCTCGCCGCCGAGCACACGGTCGAGCTCGACGGCGTGTCCCACGGACTCGTGTAGCTGCATGCCGAGCTGCTCGCCGGCGAGCACGAGGGTCGTGGGGCCGGCGGGACAGGCCGGGGCGCCGAGGAGCGCGACTGCCTCGGCCGCAACCCGCGGGGCGCTGGCCGCCAGCTCCAGGCCCAGAACGTGCTCCCAGCCTGCCTGCGCCACGCTGCCGGCGTGCGAGCCGGGGTACGAGCGAATCTGAGCGCCGTCGCTGCCCACCGCGACTGCGGCAATGCCACCGCCGCATTCGGTGAGCAGCTGCCGGCAGCTCGCGCCCTCGCTTGATACGAACAGCTTCTCCTCGGATCGGGCCAACGTGCCGGCGCGACCGACGGTCACGCCGCGTTGCTCGCGCAGCGCGGCCTCCGCGGGTATCAGCAAGGCCAGCTTCTCTTCGAGTGAGACGCCGAAGGGGTCGATCTTCGCGTGGCTGCTGTACTCGCCTCCCGACGCCGGCTCCTCGGTCAGGGGTGTGTCAAGGCCCCGCGCGCCGGCCTCGGCAAGCCTGATCGCCCGCGCCAGCGCTTCCTCTGCCGCCGCGCGGTCAGAGCCGCGTGCCGCGGCGAACGCCCATGCGCCGCCGCTGCGTATGCGTATCCCGATTCCCTCGTCCTCGTGCGAGTCGAGCGTGACCAGTTCGCCGTTGCGCACGGTGAGCTCCTCCGTCTGCCGCCGGACGTGGCGGGCGTCGACGTAGGGAAACCTGCCCGCGACGGCGTCGATGAGGTCGAGCAGGAGGTCTCGCATCTGGCATGCGAGGCTATTCCTCGCGCGCCAGGTCCGTCTAGCGGACGGCCTCTCGCGGCCTCAGGCGGCCGCCGGTGCCAGCGCGAACGCCTCGACCGCGTAATCCGGGTCCACGTGATTGGCGCTCATGAAGGCAAGCACCTCGCGTCCCGTGAGGTCCTCGACCATGCTCGAGAGGTCGCGCGCCATCGCCACCTGGTAGTCGTGGCGGGTGCGTTTCACCGAGTCCTCGCGACCGAGCTCGGCGAGCTTGCGCTCCCCCTTGGTCAGGCTGTCCTCGAGGGTCACGAAGACCCAGTCGCCGCTGAGTGTCGTGCGGACCTTGGTCGGGCCGCGGCCCGTGTACTCGGAGATCGTGCCAACGACGGCGTTGGATATGGCCGCTTGAAGAGCTCCTCCTTGCAGGTGAGCCGGTTCTGAGCTGGGCATGCCAGCCTTTCCTCCGCCAGCCCTCACAGTGGACGCGCGGAGCGGAGGGTGACGGCGAAAGCCCCACGCGCCGTGCGAGTGTAGCGCGCTGGGCAGAAGGCACGGGGTCGGACGGCCTCGACGGCATCGAACGGGGTACTCAGCAGCAACGACATAGGGCGCCCCCTGCGACACTTAGACAAATGGCTATAACGCTCACGCAGCTGCGCAGCTTCCTTGCCGTGCTGAGGACGGGCTCGGTGACAGGCGCCGCCGATGCGCTGGTGGTGACTCAGCCGTCGGTATCCGCGGCGCTGTCGGCGCTGTCGCGCGAGCTCGGGATCGAGCTGACCGAGCGGGTCGGCCGCAGCGTCAGGCCGAGCCCCGCCGGCCGGGCGTTCGCACCCTACGCCGCCGATGTGGTCGGGCTGCTCGAGCAGGGTAGCCGGGCGGCGCGCGAGGCCTCCGACACCACGGCGCGCGAGGTCAGGGTCTCGGCGGTCACGACAGCGGGCGAGCACATCGTCCCTCCACTGATGGAGGCCTTCGCCGCGCGGCATCCGGACATCGCGCTGTCGGTCGACGTCGGCAACCGAGAGCGGGTGTTCGAGCGGATACGGAGCCGCGCCTCCGACATCGCCATCGCCGGTAGGCCGCCCAGGGACGGCGGGATCGAGGGCATCCCGTTCATCGACAACCCCGTCGTGCTCATCGCCGCGCCGACCGACCCGCTCGTCCGGGCCGGGGAGGTCTCGGTGGCAGAGCTCGGCACCCGCCCGTGGCTGTTGCGCGAGGAGGGCTCCGGGACACGCGGGATGGCCGAGGAGTTCCTTGCCAGACACGACCTGCACCCGGAGATCCTGACCCTGGGGTCGAACGGAGCGATCAAGCAGACCGCCCGGGCGGGCCTTGGCATCTCCCTCCAGTCGCTGCTGGCCACGCACCTGGAGCTCGAGCTGGGCCTGCTCGCCACGGTCGAGACACCCGCCAGGCTGCCGGAGCGCCACTGGTACCTCCTGCAGCCGACGCGCGGGCCCGTCAGGGAGTCGGTCCGAAGGTTCGCCGAGTTCGCTCCGAGCAGGGAGGCGCGGCGGGCGGTGGAAGATGCGAGGCTCGTATGGGCGCCGGGCGCGCAGGGCGCCCGGACGGGCGGCGGCCCTGGCTAGGCCTTCGCCGCCTCCTTCGCGTCCTCGTCCTCGGCGGCCTTCTCGGCCTCGGCCTCTCCCTCGCGAAGGTGCTCGTCCTTCTCCTGCTGCTCTTCCTCGTGCTGTTGCGGCGAGTTGTCCGGGGTCTGCCGCTCCCCAGTCCGGGCGCTCTCTCCGCCGAGGGCGATCGCCGCCTTGGCGGTGGCCAGTTGATAGAGGATGAGGAGCTGCACCAAGGCAAGCGACTCGGACCGGTGAAGGTCGTTGCCGACGGTGTACTCGCCGAGGCGTTGTGAGCGCAGGTGGGTGGCGAAGTGGAGCCTCTCCCAGATGGCCTCCTCGATCTCACCCGCTCGATCGGGCTCGATGTCGCCGGGGATGCACACGTGGCACTCGCTCTCGCGGTCGTCCACCTGGATGCCCTTGGCGCCGTTGCCCTCGAAGGGCGACAGGTCCGGATGCGGCAGCCCCGCGCGCAACACCAGCTCTGCATCCAGCACGTCTGAGCCACCGTCCCCCGCGGCCGGGGTGAAGGAGATCACGATGTCGGCGTCCTGCTCCTGGGGGCGGATGTAAGCCGCCGAGTCGGGCTCACGCCGGTCGAGCTCGGTGAGGACCTTGTCGGTGGTGTAGCCGCGGCGCGAGGTGTCTCGCGCGACCTTCCACTTGCGCCGTAGCTCCTCCGGCGGGGCGAGATAGACCCGCACGTCGTAGCACTCGCGCATGTGGCTCGTGTGGTAGCCGAGCAGGCCCTCCACGACGGTGAAGGCGCTGGGCGCCACGTAGACCGGCGGTCCGAACGTGCCGTCGTGGTGGTTGTAGACCGGCTTGAGTATCGGCTCGCCGTTGCGCAGGTGGCGCAGGTGCTGAGCCATCACGTCGATGTAGTTGCACTCCGGGTCGAGCGGGGTGATGTCCAGCTCGGCGCGCTGCTTGCGATCGTAGCGGTGGTAGTCGTCCGTGCAGACATGGGTGACCTTCTCGGCGCCAAGGATGCGTACGAGACCTCGGGTGATCGTGGTCTTGCCTGCCGCCGAGTCGCCGACGACGCCAAGAATGATTGGTCTCGGCATGCTTCCTCCTCCTCCGTGTCTACCGGTCTATCGCAGCGACGCGCTGTGGCGCCCGCCCGCCGTTGCCGGCCCATTGCGCTCTGACACCCCGGGCCCGGGGCATCGTGTCAAGTCTCGTCCCCGCCGGCGCCGTTGCTCTCGGCGTCCGGCACGCTCTCCTCGGTATCCGAGAACACCGAGCTCTGCCGGATGTCCTCACCTTCGATTGTGATCAGGTCTTCCTTGGTGAGTTGGCTGCCGGAGTCGAAGAGGCGCATCGCCTGTCGCATCCGCGCCCTGTCGATCGCGTTGCGGATGCTCCGGCCGTGGGCGAAGCGTGGCTGCTCGACCCGCCGCTCGATGTACTCGAGGAACGCCTGCCTCGCCTCGTCGCTCAGCTGATAGGTCTGCCGCTCGAACATCAGGTCGGCGATCTGCATCAGCTCGTCCGGCGTGTAGTCCGGGAAGTCGATGTGATGGGCGATCCTCGACCCCATGCCGGGGTTGTTGAGGAAGAAGTCGCTCATCGGCTCCTTGTAGCCCGCCATCACCACGACCAGCTCCTCGCGGTGGGTCTCCATCGCGGAGAGCAGGACCTCGATCGCCTCCTGGCCGTAGTCGCGCTCGTTCTGGGGGCGGTGGAGGTAGTAGGCCTCGTCGATGA
>DASZCV010000073.1:0-1651 GCA_035942755.1 Thermoleophilaceae bacterium | reverse complement strand
CCCGTCTCGGCGGAGACCTGCAGCGCCCGCGGGAAGCGAAACGACAGCTCCCGTCGGCGTTCGGGTTCGACCAGGTCGATCTTGTTGAGCGCAAGCAGGCGCGGTCGATGCCCGGCGCCGATCTCGGCGAGCACCTCCTCGCCGGCCTCGAGCATCTCCGTGAGCTCCTCCTCGGGCGCGGAGGCGTCCGCAACGTGCAGCAGGAGGTCTGCCTCGAGCGCCTCCTCGAGTGTCGCGCCGAAGGCCTCCACGAGCTGGTGGGGCAGCTTCCGGATGAAGCCCACCGTGTCGGTCATCAGGTAGCTGCGCCCGTCGATCTCGAACGACCGGGTAGTGGGATCGAGGGTGTGGAACAGGCGGTCCCTCACCCCCACCTCGGCGCCGGTCAGCGCATTGAGGAGCGTCGACTTGCCCGCGTTGGTATACCCGGCCAGGGCCACCGTCGGCAGGCCGGCGCGCTCTCGCTCCGAGCGCATCACGCGGCGCGTGCCCTTGGTGTCCTCGAGGCGGCGGCGAAGCGCCGCGATGCGGTCGCGCGCCAGGCGGCGGTCGGTCTCGATCTGGCTCTCGCCCGGCCCCCTCGTGCCGATCCCGGCACCGAGGCGCTCGAGGTGGGTCCACAACCCGCGCATCCGGGCGAGGTAGTACTCGAGCTGTGCCAGCTCGACCTGCAGCTTGCCCTCCGCCGATCCGGCGTGGTCGGCGAAAATGTCGAGGATCACCGCCGTCCGGTCGATCACAGGAAGTCCCACCGCCTGCTCGAGGTTGCGCTCCTGGCGTGGAAGCAGCTCGTCGTCGCAAGCCACGAGGTTGGCATCGCTGTCCTCGATTGCCCGCTTGAGCTCGGTCAGCTTTCCCTTGCCGAAGTAGCGGTCGGGATCCGGGGCGGGGCGCCGCTGGGTCATCTCCCCCGCGACGGCCACTCCGGCCGTGCGCAGAAGCTCCCGCAGCTCGGAGAGGTGTGGCTCCTCAGGGCCGGCTGCAATGCAGAACGCGCGCTGGCGGGCGCGCGGCTTGGGCGCCTGTCCCGCCTGGCGAGTCTCGAGGTTCCGCCCGTTGCGTCCGCGATCCATCGTTCACCCCAGTCTAGGTGCGCCCGGCGCCCGCGACTAGGATCCGGGCCGTGAAGAGCTTCTTGACGGGAGCCACCGGGTTCATCGGAGGGCATGTGGCCCGCAAGCTGCGGGAGCGCGACGACGAGGTCGTGGCGCTGGTGCGCTCGCCGCAGAAGGCCACGCCCCTGCGCGAGCTCGGCTGCACGCTCATCGAGGGCGATCTGTCCTCGACGGAGGCCATCCGCCGGGGACTCGAGGGCGTCGACGCAGCCTTTCACCTCGGGGCCGTCTACAAGGTGGGGATACCGGCTTCCGAGCGAGTCGCGATGGAGGAGGCCAACGTGCGGGGGACCGAGCGCGTGCTCGACGCCGCCATCGACGCGGGCGTCCCCCGCATCGTGTACGTCTCCACGGTGGCGTGCTTTGGCAACACGCGCGGCAAGGTGGTGGACGAGTCCTACCGGCGTCCCGACCGCGACTTCCTGTCCGCCTACGACGAGACCAAGTTCCGCGCCCACGAGATCGCCGAGGACCGGATCAGGGACGGGGCGCCGATCGTGATCGTCCAGCCGGGCGGCGTCTACGGACCTCACGAT
>DASZCV010000072.1:0-2069 GCA_035942755.1 Thermoleophilaceae bacterium | reverse complement strand
TAGGCGTGGCTGTCTTGTCCCAGGCCGCGGGCGGTTTGCTCGACGGAGCGCTCCAGCACCACCGCGGAGCCGTCGTCGAGCGGGTGGGCGAGCGGCGCGTCCGGCTGGGCGAGCTCGAGCCCGTGCTCTCCCAGCGGCAGGCTGCTCAGGAATGGCGAGGCAAGCGCCAGGGCGTGAACGGTGGAGCAGCTGTCATGCATGAAGCCGGGCAGCGTCAGCTCCTCGGAGCGACAGCCTCCGCCGACGGTATCCGCGCCCTCGAGCACTGTGACCCGGCGCCCGGCGCGCGCCAGCACGATCGCCGCGCAGAGCCCGTTGGGGCCCGCGCCGACGACGACGGCATTGTTTGCTCGTTCAGACAACCGCGCGGTCGCGCTTGACCAGACGCTTGACCGCACGCCCGGGGGCGCCGAGCGTGTAGAGCGTGGAGCGGAGCGCCGAGCTTTGCCACACGTTGCGCCACTTGGACCACTGGCGCCTCTTGTCGACGCACACGACCTTCGTGTCCACCTCGCCCTCGTGGTTGAAGTGGGCCGCCACCGCGGTAAGCGTGTGCTGCCAGAAGCGATCCTCTTGGCCATGGCCCCCGAGCGCTAACCCCATCTCGAAGATCGGGTCGCTCGCGCGCATCAGCACCTGCGCCTGGGCGCCGGTCTCCCCGCCGCTCTCCGCGGCGCTGAAGGTGATCCAGCCGGCGAACAGATGCCCTTCCGGGGTCATCAGTGTGAAGGCCTCCTCGTCGGCGAACAGCACCATCACCCCCGTCGACAGCTTCATCTTGCCGGGCAGCCTCATCTTCAACAGGGCAACCTCGCCTGGCTCGATACCGGTCAACGGTCCATAGAAGCTGTTCCCCTCGGGCCAGAACTCCGGGAACCGTCCTTTCCAGGTGGCGATCAGGTCGGTCGCCGACACACGCTCGGCCGGTATGCGCACCTGGTAGGTCTTCTGCCACATCTTGCCGAAGCCCTGGATCGGCGACGCCAGCCGGCGCCCCTCCACGTTGATGTTGACCGCGCCCTCGGGCACCTCGGAGACGTTCAAGCGGGTCACTGACTTGGCCCAGCTGGCGGCGTCCCGTGCGGCCTTCTCCTCGCTCATCGCTCCTCCCTCTCAGGACGCCCCGGCCGCGGCCAGGGCGTCGTCCTCGGAGTCGTGGATGCCGATCGCCTCGTCGATCCGCGTCAGCTCCATGATCTGGCGGTAATGCTCGGACAACCCGTAGCCCAGCACGGCCTGGCGCCGGCGCTGGGCACGCACGAGCAGCGCCACCAGCAGGCCGATGCCGCCGGAGTTCATGTACTCGAGGGCGGTGAAGTTGAGGATGATCGCGTGCGCCCCGGAGTCGGTCGCGCGCCCGTAGGCGTCCATCAGGAGATCCTCGCTCGCCGAGGTGATGTCGCCCTTGACGTCGATCACCGAGACGCCCTCGGCGGCCTCGTGAACCTCCAGTGTCGTTGCGGCCTCAGTCATCCCTGTCCCCTTCGATAGTCATGAAGTCGGCCAGCCGGGTGATCTCGAAGATCTCCCGGTAGTGGTCCGACAGCCCGTAGGCCTTGATCTCGATCCCCGTGCTACGCGCCAGCGCCAGCAGACCTACGATCACGGCGATGCCCGAGCTGTTGATGTACTCGGCCCTGGCGAAGTCGAGCGCCACCGCGGCGGGGCAGTCGGCGACCGCCTCCGCGTAGCCTGCCTCCAGGGCTTCCCCAGCGGTCGCGTCGACGTCGCCGACCAGCTCGATCACCGGCGTCCCGTCGCGCTCCCGAACCGCCACCTCGAATTCCCTAGTCGCCATCACGCGCTCCTTTCAGGCGCAGCGCGAGCTCGAGGGTGTGCTCTCCCTCTCCGCCCGAAACGCGCGCCTCGTCGACCATCTTCTCGATCAGAAAGAGGCCCCACCCGCGGGGCTGCTGGCGTCCCTCGAGCTTGGCCTCGATATCCGGTGTCTCCGTCGCGGGAAGCTCGCCCGCCGGCCCGCGGTCGGTGACCTGCACGCAGAGCTCGTCGCGCGACTCGAGCACGCGGATCGACACCGGCCGGTCGGGGTGATACTCGTTGCCTTGCTC
>DASZCV010000071.1:0-7347 GCA_035942755.1 Thermoleophilaceae bacterium | reverse complement strand
CCCCGATGAACGCTGTGGACGCGAAGGTCCCGAGCCGCACGGCTGTCGTCGCGATCAATACCCGAACCAGCGCGCTTGCCGAGTCGCACCGAACTGTTCCTTCTCGGCGGCATACTCGAGCCTCATGCAACATGAATGCCGCCTCGAACGGAGCCGGCGGACACTTGAACGGCTGCCTGAGCACGGAGACGAGGACTCTCCCGCCGTCGAAGTCGGCCAGCGCGTCGCGCAGTCGCTCGGCGCCGGCCAGCGTGTAGTACTCGTACCCGCCTTCCTCGAAGCCCGGCGTGGCCGCCATGTCGTAACCGGCCCCGAGGGCCACGACCAGGAAGTCCGCGTCGTATGAGCCGGCGTCGGTGATGACCCGCCGGGCGGCCGGGTTGATACCGGTTACCGTCTCCTGCCGGAACTCAACGCCGTCCTTGGCGATGTCGCGGTAGTACAGCCGCACTTCGTCGGCCGATTGCCTGCCAAGCATCACCTCGAGCTTGGAGTAACCGAAGAAGAACGAGTCGTTGCGGTCGAGCAGCGTGACACGGACCGCGTCGCTGATCGTCTCTGAGAGCCGCGTCGCCAGCTCCAGCCCGCCGAAGCCGGCGCCGAGGATCAGGACATGCTTCTTCACCCGCCGGCACCCTATATCCGTGGGTTCCAGGTGCGAGTTCTGGCCGGCCCATTGGAGGTGGCCCTGCTCGCATCCGGCTGGCGGGCCGTTGCGGCAAGATCTGGGCTATGGGGGAGGGCTTCAGCTCTGAGTGAGGCGTGGGAGCGCCACCCTGGCGACTGGGCGAGGTGCGCGTTCCCGGGCACGATGTCTATCACGAGCGGCTCAATTGGCCGGCTTTTCAGGACCTGCTGCCATCCCCGGGGCAAAGGACGCTCGATGTCGGCTGCGGCGAGGGTCGAGTGGGCCGCCGGCTGCACGATCATGGACACGCGTGACGGGGATCGACAGCTCTCGCACCCCGGTTGAACTGGCGCGCGAGGCGGGTGGATATTCGAGAGCATCGACCGACCGCTCGAGCCCTACGCGCGCGCTCTCGCCGCCGCCGGGTTTCTCATTGAGCAGCTCCAGGAGCCGAGGCCTACGGCGGCCGCCCTGGCCGCAGCGCCGAGGCTCACAACGGCCGCCAAGCGACCGTACTTCCTGCACATGCGCTGCGTCCTCCCACGCGATCACTGACACGATCCGCATCGGTCATGGTCGGCTCAGTCGGTCCCGCCGAGAAGCAGCGGCACAGCTGGATGCGGCTCCGTATCCGACGTTTTCTTCAGCAGGTCCGGTTAGCTCGGCGCGCCCGCTTCGCGGCGGTTGGGGGAACGGCTGGGGCGACCGAGCCGGTCACTCCAGCGGGCGAGCGAAACACCCCCGAAGAGGAGATGGTCCGAGAGATCAGTCGGGTGCGCGCTGCCCGTGGGCTGACGAAGTTGAGGCAATCGCAGCCGTTGCTCAGCGCCTCGCGCCGGTACGCGCGATGGCTCGTCCGGCATGAGCGCTTCCAGCATGCGGTCCACGTTCGTCCCCCCGGCTTCAGCGGTGCGGGGGAGGTGCTCGAGCGACACCACGACGGCGGCGAACGTGTACGTCGAACGGTGCAGCTCTGGATGCGGTCGCCTTCCCACCGGAAGGTGCTTCTTAATCCGATCTATCGAGAGGGCGGCGCGGGGCTCTCCCACAGCGAGCCGGTCAGCGTATGGGTGCTCAGACTCGGTTACCGATGACCGTCCGGCTCGCGCACGGCCGTGAGCGACCTACCACGGGCGGATCAGCCTCCGCACGCCGTCGGGATCGTCGACAGTCCCCGCTCCCTCACCAAGCCCTCTCCCGGCTGGCCCGCGATTCGGCACCAGGTGAGCCGACGGCCCCGGGCCACCGCGCGAAACGGATAGCCGACCACCCCCGCTCGGCTGTGCTCGTCCCCCGGGATGTCGCTCGTCACAGCGGTGCAGAAGTACCTTCCTTCGCCGCCACGGATCGGGTCGCATTCGGTGCGCAGGACCCTTTCGGCTCGAGGTCGGGATCGCGCGTCGGCGGTGATCAGACGCTCCAGCTCCGGCACGGGATTCTCGGAGTTCGTGGCACGACCCGCCCGCGGGCGCTGGAGCTCACGCAGGCTCCGGATCCGCCGCTCGCGGAACTCTGCCGCTTCGCGGCGTTCTCGGGCCGCATCCTGCCTCCTGTTCTCGGCAATCTTCGGTGCAAGGACGATGACCGCAACGACCGCTCCGAGGGCTATCAGCACGGCCGCTGCGCGGGTGGCTCGTCCCATGCGTGCCCAGACGAAGCCGGGTAGCCGTGCGAGGGAGGGGAGCGGCTCGTGGCGATCCTCCGGCATCCACCTATCGTGACGCTGTGGCCGCCACTGGGCCATCCCGGAGGGTGGCAAGCGCACATGCGCGGTACGGTCTGGCGATGAGCGGATCGGTACGGGTTCCGGATGCACTACAGGCGCAGCCGGCGGCAGCGGTCAAGGGGAAGACGGCTGCCGCGGGGATGAAGTGGTGGGGCTGGGGCCACGAGGGGATCGCGTTCACGCACGAGGACAAGCCCGCCCTCCGTGCGTTCATCAAGCGCCACCTCGGGCTCGACGTGGCCGGGACAACCTCCCGACCCGTCGCCTTCGAGGACCTCGAGATCCCCGCCCCCGCCATCGGCTCCGAGCTGCGAGGGGCCCTCGAACGGGCCGTCGCGGGCGAACGCGTCTCGACGCACCCCCTCGACCGGGTGATCCACGCCCGCGGCAAGAGCCTCCGGGACCTCGTGCGCCACCGCCGCGGCGAACTGGGCCGGCTCCCCGACGTGGTGCTGCGACCGCGCGATGAGGCGGAGGTGGCCGCCATCCTGCAGGCCGCCCTCGAAGCCGACGCCGTCGTGATCCCCTTCGGCGGCGGCACGAGCATCTCCGGCAGCCTCGAGGCGCGGCAGGCCGAGACCCGCGCCGTGATCTCGGTGGACCTCGGCCTGCTGAACCGGGTACTCGCCATCGACGACGCGTCGCGTCTGGCGCGCGTCCAGTCCGGTGTCTTCGGCCCGCACCTCGAGGAGCAGCTGAACGTGCACGGTTTCACGCTCGGGCACTTTCCGGACAGCTTCACCCACTCGACGCTCGGGGGCTGGATCGCCACCCGCTCCTCAGGGATGCAGTCGGACCGCTACGGCGACATCGCCGACCTGACGCGGGGGCTTCGGGTTGTCACCCCCTCGGGGATCCTTGTGACCCGGCCGGTACCGAGCACGTCGACGGGCCCGAGCGTGCGGGAGATGGTGCTGGGCAGCGAGGGACGGTTGGGGGTCATCACCGAGGCCACCGTGCACGTCCGCCGTGTGCCCGCCGGCCGCACGATCCTTGGCTACCTCTTCCCCTCCTGGGCTGAGTCGCTCGCCGCCATGCGCGACATCGCAGCAAGCGAGGCCTCGCCGTCGGTGACCCGTGTCTCGGATGCCAACGAGACGCAGTTCTCCCTTGCCACGAAGAAGAAGGACACGCTGGTCGACCGCCTCAAGTCGAAGGCCCTGAAGGAATACCTCGAGCGCCGGCGCGACTTCGACGTCGAGACCATGTGCCTCTCGTTCATCGGCTACGAGGGCGGCGAGAGGCACATCGCGGCGCAACGCAAGCTAGTCGGTCGCATCGTCGGCCGCCACGGCGGCCTCTGCGTGGGCGAGGGTCCCGGTTCGCTCTACGACCAGAAGAAGTTCGACACTCCCTACATCCGCGACTACCTGCTCGATCGCGGAGCGCTGGGCGATGTGTCGGAGACCGCCGCGCCATGGAGCGCGCTTCCGCTCGTGTACGACAACGTGACGACCTCGGCCCACGGCGCCTTCGATCACCTCGGCGTACGGGGATACCTGATGTGCCACCTGTCGCACTCCTACCACGCGGGCGCGTGCCTCTACTTCACGTTCGCCTTCAAGCCATCCGGGAAGCGAGACGGGCTGGAGGAGTACGACGTCGTCAAGTGCGCGATACAGCAGGCGTTCGTTGACTCCGGCGCCACGCTCTCCCACCACCACGGTGTGGGCACCGAGCACGCGAGCTGGCTCGAGCAGGACATCTCAGCCCCGGGCGTGCTGATGTTGCGGGCGCTCTTCGACGGCACGGACCCGGGAGCCAACCTCAACCCGGGGAAGATCATCTGAGGAGCGCTTCACGAGGCTTCACCACGCTGAGAAACCCGCGCGAGCGGCGGGAGTACTTCCAGGACATGCCTGAGGGAGGATTCAGTGGTCTGGCCACCGAGGCGCGGCCAGGTGTCGGGGAGATGGGACGCGATTGCGCAAGCCTCGACGTGCCGTGGGCGCGCAGTGCCCTGGCGCGCGGGGTGCGTGAGTTGATCCTGTGTGGGGTGCTCGGCCCGGCGATGGTGCTCTACACCCGCCGCACGGTCGTCGGAAGAGAGCGCCTGCTAGACCTCGAGGCGCCCGTCCTCTTCGTGGCCAACCACTCGAGCCACATGGACACGCCGGCTATCCTGCGCGCCCTGCCGGGCAGGTGGCGCCGGCGCACGGCGGTCGCTGCCGCCGCAGACTACTTCTACCGCAAACGCGGCGTTGCGCAGATCATGTCGCTGGTGTTCAACACGGTTCCCGTGCGGCGGGACGGCGGTGGCCTCGCACCCGGGTCGGCCTCACATCTGGACCGGCTGATCGAGGAGCGCTGGAACCTGCTGCTCTTTGCCGAGGGCACACGGTCGCGCGACGGCATCGTCGGGCGGCTGCGCTCGGGCGCAGCTGTGCTGGCGGCCGAGCACGGCCTGCCTATCGTGCCGATCCACGTGTCGGGTACCCGCGACGCCATGCCCCGGGGGCGAAAGTGGATGCATCTCAAGCGGGGACGCCCCGGCTCGCGCCGCCACCCGACCGAGATCCGGTTCGGGTCTCCGATCCGACCGCGCGAGGGCGAGAGCCGTGCCGAGGTCATGGAGCGGGTGCGCGTGTTCCTCGCGGCGTCCGGAGCCACCACGACGCCGGACGAGCGAAGCCTCGTGCGCGGCGCTGGCCCCGGCGCTCGGGTCCCCGCCGAGCCCGGCCGCCCCGCCGTCGGGTCCCGCGCCGAGCCCGGGCGGCCGCCGGTGCACCCGTAGCCGTGGCGCGCGTATTCGTCACAGGTGGCAGCGGCTTCATCGGCGGCGCCCTCGTCGGCACGCTGCTCGAGCGGGGCGACGAGGTGGTGGCCCTCGCGCGCTCCGAGGCCACGGCCCGCGCGCTTACGGGCCGCGGGGCCGAGGCGGTGCAGGGCGACGTGCTGGACGAAGACGCCCTCGCGGCGGGCATGGCGGGGTGCTCGCTGGTCTACCACGTGGCCGGCATCAACTCGCACTGCCCGTCTGACCCCGCGATGCTCATGCGCGTCAACGTGGACGGGGCCGTCACCGCCGTGCTGGCAGCTGCGCGTGCGGGCGTCGCCCGGGTGGTGTACACGTCCTCGGCGGCTTCGCTCGGCGAGCCGGCAGGCGCCGTGGGACGCGAGGACACGCCCCACCGGGGGTCATACCTCTCCCTCTATGACCGGTCCAAGCACGAGGGTGAGCAGGCCGCTTTCAGGGCGGCGCGGCAGGCAGGGGTGGATCTGGTGGCCGTCAACCCCTCATCGGTTCAGGGGCCTGGACGCTCTGCCGGGAACGGGAAGATCGTGATCGCCTATCTCAACGGGCGGCTGCGCGTCTTCGTGGACACGTGGATCAGCCTCGTAGACATCGACGACTGCGCCGAGGGGCATGTGCTGGCCGCCGAGCGGGGGCGCGCCGGAGAGCGCTATGTGCTGAACGGCTCGACGATCACCTCGGACGAGGCGCTCGAGATAGTCTCGCAGCTGGCGGGGGTGCGGGACCGCGTTCGCATCGTTCCTCCGTGGGTGGCCCGTAGCGCCGCCGCGATCGCCGAGGGCGCATCCCGGGCGCGCCGGCGCACGTCCCCCGTATGCAGGGCGAGGGTCCGCACCATCCTGCACGGCCACCGCTACGACGGCTCGCGCGCGACCGAGGAGCTCGGCCTCAACTACACGCCCGTGACGCACACCTTCCAGCGGACCATCGAGTGGGCTGTGGCGGAAGGACTCGTGACGCGCCCGCTGCCGGGCGGCACCGCCGGTTAGCCACCTGCGGCCTCGCGGCGGACGGAGCTAGTACCGGCGCTCGCGCGCGACGGGCTCCGGCTCGCGCACGACCTCCCGCGACCTGTCTCTATCCGAGAAGTGAAGGAACAGCGAGACGAGCAGGCCCAGGGCGCCGGCAACCGTCAGGATGACTCCCGGGGTCTGGACGCTGAAGCCGGCCACCCGTGGCCGTCACCAGCAAACCACCGGACGGTCCTGGCCGGGGGGTGCCAGTCGCGCGCACGCGGCGCACCCCCCGGAGGGCCCTTGCTCTAGCTGAAGAACCCGCGCGGGACCGGGCGCTTGCTCGGGCTCATCGGCACATCGGGATCGACCTCGCCGACCTCGCCGTCTTCCTTGCCGTCCGGGCGCTTGTACTTGAAGCGGCTGGGGTGGGACTCGCCCTTGATACCCCTGAAGTAACCACTGGTCCCGGGCATTCCCTCATCGGGGTCGGCCTGCTGCCACCCGGTGTCCCAGACGTTCTTGTTGGGGGCCTTCTTGAGGACCTGCTTTCCCGCGCCGCCCGGTGCCGCGCCACCCTGGTTCTGCGGTCGCGCGCCGCCCTGATGCTGTTGTCGCTCGCCGCCCTGCTCCATGGACCTGGACGGGCTGCTCTTTTTCCTGAATGGCATCTTCACGCTCTCGACTCCCTTGCTCGTTGGTTGCGGGCCGGCAGAGCAGAGCCAGCCCGCGCCGGAGGACCGACATCCGGGTTGTAGCCGACTATGGTGCCATACGTAAGTGTGTTTCGCACCTAGCCTGCGGAGCTGGCGCGCCAGGAACGTTTCATACGGCCACAGAGGGGGAGACTCAAGTCATGAAGGCATGCTGCCCGCCCGGGGAGGGATGCAACGGCCCGCCGGGGCAACAGGGTCCCTGCGCCCTCTACATCTGTCGCCGCAGCCGGCGTCCGGAGGCAGAGCGTGCCCTGCGTCTGTGGGAGCGCTTCAACGAGGCCCGACGGGGCCAGGGGTCGCGTCATCACCGCCGGACCCTCCGGCGGGCCTACCAGCGCACGCGTGACCAGGCCGTGTCGTCCCCCTGGACACCCACCGCTGCCTGAGCGGCGATACCCCTCAGAGCAGCGGGTCGCAGTGTGCGGCTAGCCGAACCAGCGCTTCTTCTTGATCACCTTGTCCTGTCCGCCGTCGGGACGGCGGGTCAGGAAGAAGGTGGGCAGGGCGGTCTTGGGGCCGTTGGGGTAACCGGCTGAGCCCGGGAAACCGTCCGACCCCGTGTTCTGGGC
>DASZCV010000070.1:0-4485 GCA_035942755.1 Thermoleophilaceae bacterium | reverse complement strand
GCCTGATGGGCTCGCAGGTCGAGCAGGTCGATCACGTCGGCTGTTCGCCTGAAGGGATCCGCCACCGTGTCTCCTTGCCTGAGCGACCGCGCCACCGCGAGCTCCCCGTCCACGAACGCGAGCAGGGCCGCCCCGCCCGGCATCTCGCTCTCGTCGAGCGCGGCCAGACGCGCGATCGCGCCGGCGTCCTCTTCCCGTGCCTCCCGGATCGTGATCTCGCTCATGACGCCTCCTTCGGGCGGCCGGCGTTTGCTAACCGGCTTTCGTTGTTTGCTGGTTGCAGCTTATCACCCGCAAACGGCATTTGCTAGTTACGATCACTGATACCCTCCATAAGCGATGCTGTTCTCAGGCCACTCCCCTTCGCCCGAACCGCGCGGGAACGGGAGGCACAGGTGATCCCGGAGGCCGCTCCCGAGAAGCGGGCACCCGAGCCGCTGCGAGTCGTCCAGCAGTTCGTGAACAGCGCCGATCTCGAGGAGGGGAAGGACGATCTGGCTACACCGGCGGCGCTCGGCGAGTGGCTCTCTGCCCGTGACCTACTCGAGGCGGGGGCAGAGGTCTCGCCGGCCGACCACCGTCGGGCCCTGGAGGTACGGGAGGGCCTGCGGGGCGTGCTGCTCACCCACAACGGCGGCGGGCCCGCTACCGAGGCGGTGGAGCGCCTCGAGCGCGCCGCCTCTCACACCTCGCTGCGGCCGAGCTTCCCCCCGGGCGAGCCACCGCGGCTGATACCGGCCTGCCACGGCGTGAGCGGCGCTCTTGCCCGGCTGCTCGGAGTGGTGGCCGCCTCGGCGTCCGACGGCACGTGGGAGCGCATGAAGGCCTGCGCGGACGACGAGTGCCGCTGGGCCTTCTACGACCATTCCAAGAACCGCTCGGGCCGGTGGTGCTCGATGGCCACCTGCGGTAATCAGCAGAAGGCCCGCAGCTACCGGGCCCGTCGCCGGGAGGGTTAGGACCTTCGGCCACCAGCTCCGGCTCGCCGAAAGGGGGAACTCCGTGTCCCGCCGAAAAGCGCGCTCTTAGCGGGGGGACCCGCCCGCCGGCGGTTGACGTCGGGCGGGAGCTCAGCTTTATTTCACCGGGATCTGGTGGACGCGAGGGGGCGCCCTCGAGGCGCCGGAGGCCGGGGGGCTTGGCACTGCTTTCAATACCGCGCTGGCGCGCGGGGAGGTCTTCATGGGCGAAGTGGTTGGATCTGATGCTGGACAGCAGCGCTCCCGGGCGTTGAACCGCGCCAACCGGGTGCGCCTCGCGCGAGCGCAGATAAAGCGGCGGATCTGCGAAGGAGCCCTCAGCGCCGCGGAGGTGATCCGGGAGTGCCCGTGGCAGGCCCAGAACATGTCGGTCAGCGACGTGCTGAGGAGCCAGCGACGGTGGGGTGCCGCCCGCTGCCGACGGCTGCTGATGTCGATTGGCATCCCCGAGGACAAGACGGTCGGCACGCTCACCGAGCGCCAGCGCGTGGCGCTCGTGAGTGAGCTGGCGCCCGACCAGCCGGACCCTCCGACGCGGGCAACCCGCGAGCGCGTGCTGTCCCCGGCCTGATCGTGGGCGCGGCCGGGGCCCGCCCCCCGGCATGGGCTACTCGTCGGGCGTGAGGGCCGAGGCGGCGGTGGCCAGCTCTACGAGGTGTCCGTCGGGATCGCGCAGGTAGATCGACTTGGAGAGCTCCCGGTCGAGGACCTCCGTGCAGGCCGCGCCCTGGGCGTTCAGGTAGTCCCTCCAGGCACGCAGCTCCTCCTCGGTCTCAACCGCCAGGGCGAAGTGGTGAGTCGAGCCGGTCCCGACCGTGCCCTTGTCCAGCTGCGGGTACTCGAGGCATGTGACGAGCGTGCCTGGTTTGCCCTGCTCGTCCCCGAAGATGAGGTGACGGGCTTCGTGGTCGTCGTCGTTGACCGTCTGCTTGACCATGCGCATGCCGAGCAGGTTGCGGTAGAAGGCCGCTGAGCGTTCGAGGCTCTCGCATATGAGGGTGATGTGATGGATGCCGGCGATTCGCAGCCGGCGCGGCTCGTCCATGCGTCGCAAGGGTAGTCGCAGCCCTCCCCTACCGGAAGGAGAGACCGCCCGACCGGCGCCTGAAGAGCTCGCGCAACCCCAGGAACGAGGCGGCGAACGCGACGGCCCCCGCCACCAGCAGAGGACCCAGCGTGCCGAGCCCCGCGCCGAGCCCCAGGAGCACGACCACCACGATTGCTACGGCGCCGGAGAGGAGCGTCGTGTGCGAGCGAAAGCCCGTCACGTGCTCGCGGATCGCGAGCTCGAGCCCGGCGATCGACGCGATGGCGAGACCGGCGGCGATCTTGGCGTTGCCGTTCCTCCCCCCCTCGGAGAGAAAGCCCCAGACCATGAGGACGATGCCGGCGAGGGTGACCAGCTCCGTGAGCGGGAAGGCGCCCCACAGTGCTCGCGGGCGCTCCTGCGCCGGCGGGCGGCCCGGGCGCGTACTGGTGGCGGGCGTGGCCTGCTCGTCGGCGAGCCGCGCGCGGTCACGGCGGGCGCCATCACGCTCGGCGCGGCCGGCGCCCGAGCCGTGGTCTGCGCCGTGTGCCCGCTTGCGGCTACGCCGCCCCATGAGATCGCCGGTACCGGGTCACCGCGTGCCGCGGTGACCCTCGGCTAAGGGGCAACCGGACGAGATCCGTACCCGCCACCAGTTCATGAGCATGCCGAGGAGGCCCCACCGCGGCCTCACGTGCCAGTGCCTGCAACCGGGCTCGCCGATGTCCTCGTTACCGATCCGTACCCACTTGTGCCTCTCGGGCTCGAGCAGCATCTCCTCGATGCGGCGCCTGTTTCGCTCCTCGAGGCAGCTGCGGTCGCTCAGGCTGCGGCGCGCGTGCTCCACGCGCTCCACGAGGTCGTCGCGCAGCTCCTCGAGCTCCTGAAGCGAGAGCAGACGCGGCCCGCCTCGGCCGGGAACCGAGAGCTCTAGGCCCTTGCGCGGCCAGCTGGACGCGAAGAGGCAGGAGAGCTCTGACTCCAGCCGCTCGATCTGTCCGAGCAGCGAACGGCGCCCGTGCCGCTCATCAGGGGGCGCTCCCGGGATGGCCGGCGGCGGCTCGACGGGCGCTACGCGCGCTTTTCCCACCGCAGTGCTTCGCTCGAGTACGCCGGGCACCGTGCCTCTCCTCGGTCGACCGGTCTCACTCTACCAGCGCTAGAACGGCAGCTCGCCGGACGAGCCGACGGTGTCGGCCACCGTCCAGAGCGCCTCCTCGACGCTGATCTGCGGCACCCCCTTGACCTGCACGGCGGCCACCGCAACCCGGCTCGTGCCCGGGCCCACGCCCCGGTCGGCCGCCACCTCGCCGCCCAGCATCGCAAGCGCGCGGTGCGCATCGGAGAGCACGATCTGCCCGCCGGGGAGCGGGCGGCCCGAGCCGCCCAGGGGCTCGGCGTCGCGGGCGAGCCGCAGGCCGATCGGGCCATCGAGGCGATCCGCGTCGAACGCCGTGAGGGCGACGCCGGTCTCGAGCGTGGCGATCGTGACGGCATCCTCGACCAGATTTCGGCTGGGGTGCCCTCCCCGGATGAGGCGATCGAGCGCGATCCGCTCGACCGGCGTGCGCACGGTGTCCGGGTCGATGCCCACCTGGCGCCAGAACACGCGGTAGGCCCACGGGACCGGGTCCTGACGCATGTGCACCACATGCCCTCCGCTGAGCCGGCCCGCCAGGGCGCGCAGGCGCCGGCGCACCGGCTCCGGGCTGCGCCCCGGTGGGGCGCAGAGCGCGAGGTAGCGGAGCCCGAGGTGCGGGAACTCCTCGGAGAGCTCCCGCGCGACCCAGCCGAGCTCCGGGGCCGGATCGCCCACTACTCAGCGGCGCGTCAGCCCGCGCACGCGCTCGCGCAGCCCGTCCTCGGAGATCGGCCCGAGCACGCTCTCGGTCACCCTCCCGCCCTTTGCGGCGAACACGGTGGTGGGGCATCCGCCCACCCCGTAGAGGTTCACCACGGCGCCATCAGAGGTGTGGGCCACGGGCATCGTCCACTTCCGCCGTCGCACGATCGCGGCCACCTCGGCGCGGTCCTCATCGGTGAAGTAGACGACGGCAAAGCTCACGCCCGGGAACTCGCCCTTCATGCGCTCGACGCGGTCCACCTGGGGGTTGCAGTCGGCGCCCTTGTCGAACACGAAGGTGAGCACGAGCGGTCGTTTGCGCGCCTCGCAGACGTTGAAGATCTCCTCGCTTCGCAGCTCGCAGGCCGGCACCGGGCCCGCCTGCTCGCTGCACTCGCCCGCCCGTTGGCAGACGTTGGCATCGCCCTCCTTGTCGCCCGTGGCCAACGGTGCCGCGAAGTCCGGCACGATCTCTCCCCGCTTCACGCCGCGCAGTCCCTTTCCCGTATTCGGGATCGCGGTGCTCAGCAGGAGGACGCTGATACCCATCAGCATCAAGATCCCCACCACCCAGGCATAGCGGTTGCCCTGCCGCCTGACCTCGGGGCGGTGGGGTGCCATGTCCGGCTCGGGGC
>DASZCV010000069.1:0-8554 GCA_035942755.1 Thermoleophilaceae bacterium | reverse complement strand
CGTTCAGGTCGCGGTAGCGGTTTGCGATGTCGGCGCCCCCGGCGGCGTTGAAGCGGATCACGTGGGGCAGGTTGATCGCATTGGCCACCCCGTGGGGCACTCCGAACTGCGCTCCGCACGGGTGCGACATCGAGTGGGCCGAGCCCAGGCCGATCGCGATCGCCAGCGAGGCCGCGATCAGCATGTTGCCGCGCGCCTCCTCGTCCGAGGTGTCCTCGACCGCCCGCTCGAGGTTGTCCCGGATCATCCGCAGCGCCACCAGCGAGCGGCCGTCTTGGTAGGGATTGGCCTCCAGGGAGACGTAGCCCTCGACGGCGTGCGTCAACGCGTCCATGCCCGTCGCGGCCGCGAGGGCGGCCGGCAGGGTGGCGGTGGACTCCGGATCGAGGATGGCAAGCCGCGGGAACAGGGGGAAGTCGGCGATCTCCAGCTTGACCTTGTTCTCGTGATCCTTGACGACCGCCGCCATGGACACCTCGGATCCGGTGCCGGCCGTTGTAGGAATGGCCGCCAGCGGCGCGATCGGCAGCGGGAGACCCATCCCGTCGTCCGCGCGCGGCATCAGGAAGAAGCCCTCCGACTCGCGGGCGCTGCCGCCGTGGGTGAACACGGAGTCGGCGACCTTGGTCGTGTCGATCACCGAGCCTCCCCCCACGGCCAGGAACGCGTCGGCTCCGGCTGCACTCGCCTCCTCGGCGCACCGGTCACAGACGTCGGTCGAGGAGTCCTGCGGGACCTCGTCGAAGATCCCGGCCACCTCGAGACCACCGTCCAGGAGCCCCGCCTCGACCTTGTCGACCAGACCGGTGGCACGGATCACCTGGTCGGTGACCACGAAGACGCGGTGAGCGCCCTCCTTGGCGAACTCGAAGCCCGCGCTGCCCAGCAGGTCGCGCCCCGCGATCACCCGGGTCTGCTGGGCGAACTGGCAGAAGTCCTTGAAGCCGGACAGCTGGCGAGCGCCGAACTGGGAAGCCGCCTCCATCGCTCAGGCCTCCTGCAGGTCCTTGCGCCCGGCCTCCTCGAGCATCTGGCGATAGCGGGGAAAGACCGGCTTCACGAGCGGCACCAGCTTGAGGATCTTGGCGACGGGGCCCTTCGCCTTCATCTGACCCCTCGCCAGCGCCACCGTCACGTTGACCTTGCCGAGCCAGAACCTGTGGGCGGTGTCGGCCTCCATCGTCATCACCACCTCGGGCTCCATGTCGGTCTGCCCGAGGTCCACCTGGCCCTCCTCCCCCTCGCGCATCTTCACCGTGATCTGCGACTCGGGGTTGCGGTATTGGTACTGCACGGTGGTGTCGGCCCTACGAAACTTCGGGCCCAGCTCCTCGTCGTCGGTGAGGTCCTGAAAGAGCCTGCCGATGAACCGGTAGACCTCGTCGGCGTCCTTGAAGTAGGGCAACGTGTTCTCCTCATGGGTTGGTGGAGCTCCTTCCGCGGACCAGGAGCGCCCCGCCGTGCTCGGACCCTAGCCTAGGAGTCGCCGGTCGGCCCCTTCGGGTGACCCTCGGCGAAGCTGGATGCACGCCCGTGGGCCGCGCTGATCGACCTGCAGCTAACGCTCTCAGGGTGCGCTGCCACCCGGGCGGGGGCCGCTTCTCGACGAGGGCCTCGCACACGGGTCGGTGAGAGACAGAAAGGAGTAGCCTTCAGGCCGTGAGCGGCTCTCCGTCGAGGGGGTCAGCGCTCCGACCGGGGGCAGGCGACGTCCAGCCGGTTGACAACGAGACGCGTGACCGCATCATCACCGGCATCGTGACCGGCGTCCCATTCCTGGCTCTCGGCCTGGTCGGCTGGCAGCTCTGGGAGAACGCGCTGCACTGGCACGACCTGCTGGTGCTCGCAATCGTCTACGTGACCACCGGTCTGGGGATCACCGTCGGCTTTCACCGTCTGCTCACTCACCGTTCCTTCCAGACGAAGGGTTGGCTGAGAGGGGTACTGGCGGCCTGCGGCTCGGCGGCCATCGAGGGGCCGGTGATCTCGTGGGTGGCAGATCACCGCAAGCACCATGCCTTCGCAGACCGCGAGGGCGATCCCCACAGCCCGCACGTCGACCACGGCGCCGGCTGGCGCGGCGCGCTGCGGGGACTCGCGCACGCGCACGTGGGCTGGCTCTTCATCCACACCCAGCGCGGCGCGAAGGACCGCTTCGCTCCCGACCTGATGAAGGATCCCGTGATCAAGTTCGTGGACCGCACCTTCGTGCTCTGGGTGGCCCTCGGCCTCGCCGCGCCCTTCGGCCTCGGCTTTGCGATCGGGGGCGACCTCCACGCGGGGCTGACGGGACTGCTGTGGGGCGGCGCCGTTCGGATACTCCTCCTGCACCACGTGACCTACAGCATCAACTCCCTCTGCCACTTCTTCGGAAGGCGGAGGTTTCCCACGGACGACCAGTCGCGCAACCTGCTCTGGCTCGCACCGCTCTCCTTCGGTGAGTCCTGGCACAACAACCACCATGCGTTTCCAACCTCCGCCCGGCACGGCCTGCGCGCGTGGGAGCTCGACATCTCGGCATTGGTCATCCGCGGCCTCGAGCTCACCGGCCTGGCGTGGAACGTCCAGCGGGTGAGCCCTCAGCGCCAGCTCGCCCGCGCCACCTCCAGTTGACCGCGGCGCCCGCCGCCGTTAGCCCTCATCGATCCAAGGCCGGTACCGTGTCGATACCGTGTGCGACGACCGTGAGACGCTCTAGATCGTGATGGCACCCTGATGGACCCGCGCGTGATGTCTGCGTTCGGGCTGCAGCTCGACCTCTGGCGTTCCGCCCTGGCCGCAGGTGCCGAGCGGGTGGGATGGAAGGTCGGCTTCAACACGTCCGCCGCCCAGCAGGAGGCCGGCATCATCGAGCCGGTCGTCGGCTACCTGACCTCCGCCACCACGGTCAAGTACGGGGCTCACCTCTCGCTCGAGGGAGTCACCCGCGCGATGGTGGAGCCCGAGGTGGCGATAGAGGTCGGAGACGACGATGACGCGGTGGCGCTCGCGGCGGCCCTCGAAGTGGTGGACGTGAACGCCCCGTTCTCGGACCTCGAGGGGATCGTGGCCGGCAACATCTTCCACCGGGCCGCCCTCCTAGGCGACTTCCGTCCTGACTATCCGCCGCCTCGCACGGCCGCCGTGCTCGTGAACGGCCATTCCCAGCAGGAGGCGGAGGTGAGCGGCTTCGACGCCACGGAGACGATCGACCTCGTGGCGCGGACGCTAGCCGAGGCCGGCGAGCGCCTCGAGCCGGGGGACAAGATCATCGCGGGCTCGCTGACGCCCCCCGTGGAGGTGTCACCGGGCGACATCGTAGGCGTCCAGCTGGACAACCTCGGCATGATCCAGCTCATCTTCAAAGCGTGACCGCCTCGGCTGAGGCGATCCCGGATCAGGCGTACGCGAACGGCGGATACTTGCCCGTCATGAAGAACATGTAGGCGGTGGAGCGCAAGTTCCACCGCTGCGCGACCACCGAGAAGTCGAATAGCGCCTGCGGGTACTTCCCCGTGAAGAGAATCGCGAAGAACGAGATGACCACGATCAGGTAGAACCAGATCGTGGTCAGGATGTACGCGATGAAGTAGTAGGGCACCACGAGCAGCCACTGCACAAGCGGTCGCCAGTTGGCGATCTTCTCCGGGTGCTCGACCTCCATCCGCACCGGGTACCCGGGCTCCGCGTCGAGCGAGAACGGCGGATAGGCATCGGTCAGCAGGAACGCGTACGCGCTGACCCGGTAGGTCCAGCGAATCGTGCCCGCGACGAACTTGAAGATGCCCGCCGGGTACCTACCGGTGAAGAGCACGGCGAAGAACGCGGCTATCCCGGCGAAGAAGACACCGATGTAGAGGAACACGAGGACCAGCAGGTGCGGGATGGCAAGTAGCCACTTGACGAACGGCAGGAGCCGGCTGTAGCGCTCCTGGCGGTCGATCTCCAACCGGACTGGATAGTCGGGAGATGGAGGCCCGTCGCCGGGCGGGATGGCCACGGCTCCGGCCGGCCGACCCGCTGGAGAGCTCGGCATCTCCGGCCTCGGGGCCGGCTGCTCCGGTCCGCGCGAGCTGTAACCCTCGAACTGGCTGCCCCCTGGACGCTCGGTCTCCATCACAACCTCCTCTGGGCAATGTTCGCCTACAACTTAGCCGTTTGGGTTCAGGGCCGTACCCTGCCTCGGGTACTCGGCGCTAGCGGCTGCGCGCCAGGCGAAAGACGCCGCCGTCGAGCGACACCGCATGTACCCGCCCGTGCCCGTCCTCCCCGAAGGAGACCAGTGACGGCAGGCGCGGCCCGAGCGTGCGGTCACCCCGCGCGCGCCCCGCTCGCAGCCCCGCCACGCGCAACCTCGTGTCGCAGAGATCGCCGTATACGTAGGCGCCGTACAGGCTGCCGAGCGATCGGTCCCGGATCACATAGCCCCCGGTGATCGAGCAGAAGCCCTGGCGGTGGGTGCGCTGGAGCACGGGCCGAACATGCCCCGCGGCGCTCGGCGAGCTTCCGTTCGGGTTCCGGCCGTGGCCCTCGAACCCATCCCAGCCGAAGTTGACGCCGCCGCGTGGGCGCCGTGCCCGGCGCGAGGCCCGCACGAAGTTCACCTCTTCGGCAGCGTCCTGCCCGACGTCCGCCAGGGCCAGGTCGCCGGTACGGCGGTCGAACGAGAAGCGGTAGGGGTTGCGCAGGCCGTAGGCGAAGATCTCCGGCCGGGCGCCCGCACGCCCGGCGAACGGGTTGTCGCGCGGCACGCGATAACCGCCCCCCGGCCCCGGGTCGATCCTGAGCAGCTTGCCGAGAAGCGTGCGGAGATCCTGGGCGTTGTCATCGGGATCGTGTGCGCCGCCCCCGTCACCGAAACCCATGTAGAGCATCCCGTCGGGCCCGAACTGCAGCTGACCGCCCTTGTGGTTGCGACGGGTGTGTGGCTGGGCGATCACGCTGCGCCGCGAGCCCCGCTCGGCTCGATCGGCACTGCGGGCCGAGCGGCGGTAGCGGTCCACGCGCAGGGCTCCCGATCTGTCCACGTAATAGACATAGAGGAGCCGACTCCGGGCGTAGTCGGGCGCGAAGGCCATCGACAGCAGCCCTCCCTCCCCCTCGGTGCTCACCCGGCTCCTGATGTCGAGGAACGGGGCGCGAAGCTTGCGCCTGCCGAGCACCACCCTGACCCGGCCGGCGCGCTCGGTCACGAACCGCCGCTCGCGATCGCCCGGCGGGGAGGCCAGGTAGGTCGGCTGATCGAAGGAGGCCACCCGCAGGAGACGCACGCGCACCGCCGCGCTTCTGGCACCTTCGGCGCTCTCAGCGGAATCCGCTGCGCCCTCCCGGTCGGGCGCCCGGTTCTCCGAGGAGCCGGCGGCGGCCGCGAGCGACAGGCCGGCAACGATGAGGGCAAGGGCGAGCGGTGCCTTCACCAGCTCGAGTATGGCAAGCGGCAAGACAGCTGGGGGAGGGCCTGTCCAGCGCGACCCGCATGCCGATCCCTCTACAGCCGTCCTATTCGACACCGAGCCCGCGTGCCCCGACGAGGCACCCGGCGCGCGCTGGCGGAGAACGCCGGTTGAGTACGCTGTCAGGCGCCACGGGCTGTGGCGCAGTCTGGTAGCGCGCTCCGTTCGGGTCGGAGAGGTCCCCAGTTCAAATCTGGGCAGCCCGATCAAATACCGCCCTCGCACGGCTTCGCAGAGCGGCGCATGCTCCATCATGAAGGCGCATCGCGATGCACTCTCGCGCACCGCTCGGGATGGTAGTGCTCAAGAGGCTAGGCCCCAGGAGCGCCACGCGCGCCTGCTCGAGGGGCTCCCGCGCCGAGGCTTTGATCGCGACCAGCCTCCGGGCAGGTTTCCCAAAATCGCAGCGGGGGCGCCTCGACGTCCTCAGATGCCGGGCTTCGGGCGTGTGCGGCCCAGTGGCGTTAGCGACGCGGACCCATTGCGGCCGAAGGCGAATGGCGGCAGCTGTTCGGTGGTCTCGGTGCGGGGTGTGACGACGAGCACGAAGTCGCGGATGCCTTTCTGCTTGAAGACTTTCTCGGCGTCGCGGTAGAAGTCCCTCACGGCCGCGGCTCTCTCTCGTTCGGACATCCGGTACCAGCGATCCTCGTCGACCCTGGCGTAGAGCTTCTTGGGCCCTGAGCGGTAGAACTTCCTCACGGCGGCGGCCCGTGCGCGGTCGGACATGCGATAGAAGCGTTCCCGCGCGGCCTCGCTGGACAGCTTGTCAGGAGGGAGGTCTGTGACCCACTGCTCGACGTGGAGCGGCGGCCTACGAAGCGGCAGCTTGTCGATTCCCTTGTCGAAGGGGGTCTTTCTGAATTGCTCGTTGAAGGCCTGCCACCCCAGATCGTCGATACGGTCGGCCTTGTCCTCACCCCGGCGAAGCTCGCGTGCGCCCGCCGCCCCCTTGCTCTCCTGCTCCTCCTCGAGCTCCTCGCTGCGCCGCTGGAGCTCTGCCTCTGCCTCGAGGCTGCCGAGCGCCATCGCGCTGGAGAGCGCTTCGTTTGTAGCGCGCTCCTCAGGCGAGGACTCTCCCCCGCGCGTCAAGAAGAAGACGCCGACAACTCCCGCGACCGCGACCGTCATCACCAGCGTGGTAAGCCTTCGCCTGGACACGCCGCTGAGCCTAGGACGGCCGCGCGCGTTCCCAAATGGGTGGTGACCCTCATTCCGGGAGCTATCCACACCCCGACGTTGGCTCTCCGTCGGGACAACCACCGCCTCCTCCAGCCCGGGCGCGCACGACAGCAACGAGCAGCGTCGTGGGCCTGCTCTCGGTCATCATGGATCGACGTCCCAGCGGCCCTAGGAGGCGCCCTCGAGCTCGCTCTCGCAGGCCAGCAACTCGAGCGCACGGCGTTCCAGCCTCCGGACCCCCTCCGAAGAGAGGCCCACCAACCTGCCGATCTCCCTCAAGGTCGCGGGACCTTCCACGCCGATGCCGAACCGCAGTGCGATCACCTTTTGCTCCGGCTCGGGTAGGCGAGCGACGGCTCTTCGGACGGCTTCGCCGCGCAGCCGGGCGTGTGCCTCCTCCTCAGGTCCTCGCTCATCGCTCGGCAGCAGGTCACCCAGTCGTGAGCTGTCGTCCCCGGCGACCGGCCCGTCGAGGCTGGCGACCGTTCGCGGCGCCTCGCGAATCTCAGCGACATCCTGCCGGGTCAGGTCTGCCTTGGCAGCCAGCTCGTCGTCCGTGGGCTCGCGCCGAAGCTTGACCGACAGTTCGGTCCTTGCCCGCGCGATCTTTCGCTCGCGCTGTGCGATGTGCACAGGGATGCGGATCGCGCACGCCTTATTGGCGAGGCCGCGCTGGATGGACTGTCGAACCCAACAAGACGCGTAGGTGGAGAACCTGAACCCCTTGCGATGGTCGAACTTCTCGGTGGCCCTGATGAGGCCGAAGATGCCCTCCTGGATCAGGTCGATCAGCGGTAGCTCACTGCCCTGGTACTTCTTGGCGATCCCCACGACCAGCCGCAGGTTCGCGTTGATCATCCGCTCCTTGGCGCCCAGGTCCCCCCGCTCGATCAGTCCCGCGAGCTTGACCTCCTCTTCGCTCGTGAGCAGCGGGTACCGGCGAATGTCGCGCAGGAAGAGAGCGAGGGCGTCGCCGATGACATCGGCAAGCCCCTCGCTGTCGAAGGCGATCGCCTCCCGTTCGTCCTCGCGACGAGGGTCGCTTTCAGCGAGGTCCCAAACGGCGAGCCCTTGTCTAAGCTCGTCGCCCGGTCGGTCGTCCAGCTCAAAGTCTTGCGCCGAACCGGTCACACCGCCGGTGTCACGCATCCATGCTCCTTCCGATGGGGCCAGCATCGGCTTGTCCTGCTTCCTCCCTGCCTCTCGCAGCACCCTCGCAACGTCCCCCACGCACACCGCGGAACCACGCCTGCTGCGCCACGCCGACGGGGCCGACCTCGTCCGTCTCCGCTCGTAGGCGGTGGGCGGTTACGCGAGGCCGCGCCCGCGGCGTCTCTTCACTCTTGCTCGAGCAATCAATCGGGCCGCGGACTGCTGCCGGAGAAGCCGTCGTGGCCATGTCACGAGCCTGCAGGCCCTTCCGAACTCTTGGGATCCGTAGAGGGCCCCATAGACGCTCGGTTCGACCCCCTATAAGTCGTCCCGCGCGAGTGGTGAGAATCACGATACCCGGCCCACGCCTGGACGGGCGACGCCTGCTAAGCGATGGACCAGTAGCTGCGGGACTACCGCATCGGGGAATACCTCACGCGACACGAGCGGGGGGGGACCGGCTCGCCGCGAAGTGGACGGCGTCGCTGCGCGCCTTGATGACCGGGAGGGTGGGCTCCGCGTGTAAGTCGCCCAGCCGGAGTGCGGACTGATGCCCTTTGCGGATGGCTGGCGCCTATCCGTATGGGATGACCGAAGAAATGGGGGGTGTCAGCCATGTGCGGGGAGGGCGATCGCGGACACACTCATAAAGGAACCCTTACGAGCGAACAGAGGAGGCAACTATGGGCATCATCAGCTTCATCATCCTGGGATTGATCGCTGGAGCGCTAGCAAAGGCAATTTGGAAGGGCGAGGAACCGGGCGGCGTGCTCGGCACACTCTTGGTA